>CADEGB010000021.1:21159-25029 GCA_902826755.1 uncultured Gemmatimonadota bacterium | reverse complement strand
CTCTGTCGGATTGCGGGAATCCGACGTACCATTTTGAGAGGTCGGGGCCAGCGGCCCCGGTCCCCTCTCACTCCAACCGAGGAAGGTCCGATGGCGGTCGTTTTGGGTAACCGCAGGATCCCGGCGCGGTGGCTCGCGGCGCTGCTGGTCGGCGCCACGGCGGCATGCTCGTCCCGCCAGCCAACGCTGTCCCCCGCCGCGTGGCCCGCGGGAGAAGCCGACGCGGCGCTTCGGCGCACCGCTGAACTCGGCAAGCCGAAGCCGTTGGCGGAGGGCTTCAAGGGCATGGTGACCGGCACCACCGGCGCGTTCGCCGTGCGGGCCGGCCGGGAGGCGCTCCGCCAGGGCGGCAGCGCCGTCGACGCGGCGCTCACCACCTCGCTGACCCAGATCGCGCTCGCCGCCGGCTCCTGGGTGAGCTACGCCGGCTTCATGAACCTGATCTACTACGACGCGGCGACGAAGACGGTCCACTCCCTGAACGCCGGGTTCAATACCGTCCGGGGCGAAACCGACCCGGCATCGATTCCCACCTGCCTCGGGCCCGCGGGCTTGGTCGCGTATTCGCCGAGCGGACGGACGGCGATGGTTCCCGGCTACTTCGCCGGCATCGAGGCGGCGCATCGACGCTTCGGTAGGCTGCCCTTCGGCCGACTGTTCGAGCCGGCCATCTGGCTGGCCGACAGCGGCTTCGTCCTGCCCCCGATGCCAGGGGCCATGCTCCAGAGCAAGAAGGCGGTGCTCGAGCGGCGACCCGAAACGCGCCAGGTGTTCTTCAAGCCCGACGGAACGATGTACGGGGTCGGCGACCGGTTCCGGCAGCCCGCGCTGGCGGCGACACTGCGTCAGGTGGCGGCCCACGGCAGCGACTACATCTATCGGGGCGAGTGGGCGCGTCGACTGGTGGCGGCAGTTCAGGAGGACGGCGGCCGGATGACCCTCGAGGACCTGGCGGACTATCGGGCCCAGTGGGCCGAGCCGATCCGAAGCCAATACCGAGGGTATCAGCTTTATGGGGCGGCCTGGCCCACGTTCGGGGCCATTGCCACGATGGAGGCGCTCCGGACCCTGGAACACGTCGACCTGCCCAACAGCCCGAAGTACTGGGAGTCGGCCGAAACGCTCTACCCGATGCTCGCCGCGACCCAGATTCAGGCGATCGCCGGGCCACCGGGCGGCGGCCCGGGCGTTCCCGACGGCTGGGCCCAGAAGCGGTTTCCCAACGTCGACCTGTCGACCGCCGGCCGACTCTCCCAACCGACGGCCGATTTCTGGTGGAGCCAGCTGCAAAACCCGGCGACCTGGCAGGCCCTGGTGAACGACGCGGGGGCCGCCCAACGCGCCGTGATGCAGGAGCTGAGTCAGGCCCGAGGCGGCGGGGATCACTCCGACGCCGTGGTCGCCGTCGACGAGCGGGGCAACGTCGCCGCGATCACCCACACGATCAACACCGCGCTCTACGGCGGCACGGGTATCAACGTGGGCGGCATCTCGATTCCGGACGCGGCCTGCTTCCAGCAGGATCTGATCCGCCGGACCGGACCCGGCAAGCGCCTCCCCGACCCGACCAACCCGATGATCGCCATGAAGGACGGCGAGTGGATCCTGGCCGGGAGCGGGATCGGCGCGGGTCTCCTCGAAAACGCCCTCGCGGTGATGGTCAACGTGCTCGACTACGGCCGGGATCCGCACGCCGCCCTCCACGCGCCCCAATGGACCGGCGCGAACCTCCAGGGCCCGTTCGTGCTGCCGGACGCCGATTTCTCGAAGGAACTGGTGACGGCGCTGACGGCCAAGGGCGGGCGGGCGGTCTCGATCCCGAAGGCGCAGATCGCGCCGGCATTCGGCTCCTGGATCAGCATCCAACGCGACCCCCGCACCGGCCGACTCCGCGGTGCGACCCGGGACCAGTACAACGGCGCGGTCGAGGTCCTCCTTAGTCAGCCCTGACGATCGCGCCCTCGATCTGGCCGGCTGCGCAGCCGCTAGGCCCTGACGTAGTCCGCCCGCCAGCGCACGATGGCCCGTTTGATATCGTCCTGGCTGGTGAGTTCACCAGCCAGGACCCGCCGGACCAGCGCCGAGAGTTCGTCGTCCGGCGCAAAGCGGAGCGCGATCAGTTGCGACACCCGGAGGTCCCCGACCTTGGCTTTGAGGTCGTCGGGCAGCACCCGCGCCATCCGGAGTTGTTCTTCGAGCCGGATCAGCCGATTCTGGACCTGCAGCGCAAAGATCCGGGCGTAGAAGAAGACCCCCATCAGCCCCATCGCGGTGATGACCTGGATGGCGCTCGCCAACGACGGGCCGCTGACCAACTGCTTGACCGACCAGGCCAGGGTCAGCACCACGAACCCGAACACGACACCGTGGTAGCCGAGGACGTACTTCTTGTGGTTACCGTAGTTCTGCTCCGCCATCGATCCCCTGAGAAAAGGCCGGACAGAGATGTAGGCCATTGCCGGGGCTCCGGCAAGCCGGCGACTCAGAGGCGAAACCGGAGGCCGAGCGAGGCGGAAGGGGCGATCTGGGAATTGGCCGTGCCGAGCCACACCCGCATCACGCCACCGGCCGTGAGGCCCACTCGATCGGAAATCCATCGGGTCCCGCCGACGGTCAGGTGGGCCCCGGCCGACACGTAGGGCGTGCCGTCCGAGTCGCCACCCAGGATACCGGTCGGTCCGATCAGCGCGTGGAGTTCGGCCCGATTCCCGCCCGTCCGGATCCCGAGGCCCACGTCGAGCGTCAGCGCCGTCAAGGTGTAGAATCCGGCGTTGTTCACCCAGGTGGCTGCCACGCCAAACGCGGTCCGGTGGCCGGACTTGAGAAGCTGCGCGGTCGGCACCAAGGGCGTGCCGGCCAAGTCATCGATGCGAAAGGGGCCGCCAGCGATCGCGACCGACCAGCCGCGGCGCGGCGTCTGGGCCGATGCCGGAGACGAAACCAGCAGAAACAACGCCAAGGAGGCCAGGATCCGGAACAGTTTCAGCATGGGGGAATGGTAGTCGGGGGACGTGACCGGAAGGTGACCCGACCCCCGATGAGCCACCAGGCCCCGGAGTTGCGCGTTCTGGGAAGGACCCACGGAGGCATGTCATGCGGAACGGGAGTCGGTTGGTTCGGTCGGTGGGCCTGGCGGCCGCCTTGACCCTCGGCGGGGCCGGCCCCGGACAGGCGCAAGCCATCGAGGGACCGGAGTCCGTCTATTACCGGTTCATGACCAATCTGGTGACCGGCCAGGGAATGGCCGCCGCCGAGTTGATGACGTTTCAGACCCTCAAGACCCTCCGGACCGAGATCATGGCAATCACCCCGGTTCGGTCAGCCCGGGCCGACTCGATGTGGCACGAGCTGCTGGGCGCCGATCGGGAGAGCCTCGACGCGATGGCGGACATCGACATCGTGAGTCGCTACTTTGCCCACTTCCAGGTCACCAACTCGGCCGCGGAGGCCAAGGCAATCGCCGACCGGGTCTCGATCGGGGCCGCCCAGTACATCGACGGGGTCGCCCACCTTTACGTGTCGTCGACCATCGTCGTCCCGCCTCTGGCGCCTGGCGACCGCCCCGATCAGATCCACACGGCGGCGGTCGAACGGCTGGTTCGAACGGAGGAAGGGTGGCGCCTCGCGGTTCCGACCTGGAGCACCCGGGGCATCGCCGTGGTCCGGGCCTGGGTCGAATCGGCGCTTCGGACGTCCCGTTAGTCCTGGGCTTGTTCGGGAGCGCCGGGAGCGGATAATCTCCGGGCGATTCCCGACCCTTCTTTCGAGCACCGGACTTTCTCATGTTCGTTTCCCGTTCCGCCGTCGTGCTGGCCGCGGCCGCCGATCCCAACGGCCGGACGCCGGTTTGGCTGCCATGAACACCGAACA
>CADEGB010000021.1:17452-21149 GCA_902826755.1 uncultured Gemmatimonadota bacterium | reverse complement strand
GGCTTCTCCACGAGCTCTCGGCCGGTAACGAGCATGCCGTCGAGCAGCTGGTCCCGCTGATTTACGCGGAGTTGCACGACATCGCGGAGCGGCAGATGCGGCGGGAACGGGCCGATCACACCCTCCAACCCACCGCGCTGGTGCACGAAGCGTTTCTCCGCCTGGCGGGCAACGACACCAGCTGGCAAAATCGGCAACACTTTCTGGGCGTCGCCGCTCAGGCCATGCGGCGGATCCTGGTCGATCACGCCCGCCGGCAGAAGGCCCAGAAACGCGGCGGCGGGGGTGACAAGATCGAGTTGGACGAACAGCTCATCGGCATCGGCGACGACGCCGGATCGATCGACCTCGAGGCGCTCGACGAGGCCTTGACCCGCCTGGCCGAGCTCGATGTCCGCCAGGCCCGGATCGTCGAACTCCGGTTCTTCGGGGGCCTCGGCGTGGACGAGACCGCGGCGGTGGTCGGGATCTCACCGGCCACGGTCAAGCGGGATTGGCAGTTTGCCAAGGCGTGGCTCAAGCGGGAGCTGTCGTGACGTCGGGCCCGGCCCCGACCGACCGGGACCGCGACCGTGTTCGGACCGCCAAAGATCGCTTCGAACGCGTCAAGGAGCTGTTCGACCGGACGCTCGAACAGCCGCCGGCCGGCCGATACGAGTTCCTGACGGAGGCCTGCGGCGACGACGCGGCCCTCCGGGACGAGGTGCTCGATCTGGTGGCCGCCGCCGAGGAAACCGGCGCCGCCGACTTCCTCGATCCGCCGACGCCCGACACGCTGAGCGGGATCCGCGAGGACCGGGGCGCCGGGATGGTGGGCCGGCGCATCGGCCCGTACCAGATCACTCGGGTGATCGGTTTCGGCGGGATGGGAGCGGTGTACGAAGCCCACCGGGCCGACGATCAGTTCCGGAAACGGGTGGCCATCAAGCTGGTGAAGCGGGGCCTCGAGACCGACCTCACCATGCGCCGGTTCCGGCACGAGCGGCAGATCCTCGCCACGCTCGAGCACCGCAACATCGCGGGCCTGCTCGACGGCGGCGTCACCGACGACGGCCGTCCCTACTTCGTCCTCGAATACGTCGAGGGCGTGCCGATCACCCAGCATTGTCGCCGGCTCCGGCTGTCCATTCGGGAGCGGCTCAAACTGTTCCGCCAGGTCTGCGCGGCGGTCCAGTTCGCGCACCGCAACCTGGTGGTGCATCGCGACCTCAAGCCGGGCAACATCCTCGTCTCCAGCGACGGGACGGTCAAGCTGCTGGACTTCGGGATCGCCAAGATTCTCGGCGAGCACGAAGACGCCGAGCAGGCCCCCCTGACCCGGGGCGGGATGCGGGCCCTGACGCCTGAGTACGCCAGTCCTGAGATGATCCGAGGCGAGTCGATCTCCGTCGCGGCCGATGTTTACTCGCTCGGGGTGGTCCTCTTCGAACTCGTGGCCGGTCAGCGTCCAATCCGGTTCGACGACAAGACCCTGGCCGCGATCGAGCGGGCGGTCTGCGAAGAAGCCGCCCCAAAGCCGAGCGCGGTGGCCGCCGCGACGTTCGCGGCCGACGCGGCGGAGCGGACCCCCCGAGCCCTCCGCCGAACCCTCGAGGGCGATGTCGACAGCATCGTCCTGATGGCGCTCCGAAAGGAGCCCGAGCGCCGCTATTCCTCTGTCGAGGCGCTGAGCGAGGATCTCAGCCGGTTCCTCGCCGGCCTTCCGGTTCTGGCCGAACGCGACCGGCTCGGCTACCGGGTCGGCAAGTTCGTGACCCGGAACCTCCTGCCGGTCTCGATCGCGGGTCTGCTCGGCCTGTCCCTGGTGGCCGGCATCGTCCTCACCACGTTTCAGGCGCGGCGGGCCGACCGCGAGCGAGCCAAGGCCGAGCAGGTGGCCGACTTCCTGGCCACCATGCTCGGCTCGGCGGAACCGTCCGTCCAGCGGCGGGATGTGACCGTCGCGGAGGTCCTCGATTCCGCGTCGGCCCGCGCGGACCGCGAACTCGCCAACCAGCCCGAGGTACAGGCGCTGGTTCAGTCGACGATCGGGCACACCTACCTCGGCCTGGGCCGCTCGGAGGCGGCCGAGGCCGCCTTCCGGGCCGGTCTCGCGGCCTATCGGCGATCCGGGGGATCCTCGGAGGCCATTGCCACCGCGCTCAACAACGTGGCCGGCGCCGTCCTCGGCCAGGGCCGATTCGAGGCCGCGGACAGCCTCTTTCATGAGGCCCTCGTCTATCACCAACGGAGCCGCCAGCCCGAGGATACCACCCTGGCCACGCTCCTCGACAACCTCGGGGCCGTGGCGCACGAACTCGGCCGCCTGGACTCCTCCGCGGCATACCACCGGGCCGCGCTGGCCCTCCGGCAGCGGATCCATCCGGGCGACCACGATGCCGTGGCTCGGTCGCTCAACAACCTCGCGGTGTCGTACGGGATGCGCGGGCGCTACGTGGAAGCGGAATCGCTGACCCGGTCCTCCGTGGCCATGATGACCAGGCTGTACGGCCTGGACCACCCGAGCACGGCCGCCGTGCTGGGCGGGCTCGGCGGCTTGCTGGATTTCCAGAAGAAGCCGGAAGCCGACAGCGTCTATCAGGTCGTGATCGGCATCCGCCGCCGGCTCCTCGGCCCCGAACATCCCGACTACGCGTGGAGCCTCTACAATCGCACCACCTGGCTGTTCGATCACGGCCGGCTGGCCGAGGCGGTCGAGGGAGCCACCGAACTGATTCGCCTCCGCGGCAAGATCCCCGACGCTCACCCCGGGATCGGCGGCAGCTACCTCGTCCTCGGCCGGGCCTCGCTCCGCCTCGGCCGCCTTGGCGAGGCCGAGGCGGCCATCCGGGAGAGCATCGCGATCCGGAAGGCCAGCCTCCCGGCCGACCACTGGGTCATCGCCTCGAGCGAGCTTTCCCTGGCCGAGCTGCTGATCGCGCGCGGCCAGGGACGGGCGGCGCAACGCATGCTCGACGCGGCCGTGGCCCGCCTCGAGCAGACGGTCGGCCCCGACCACCCCCGAACCAAGGAAGGAAAGGCGATCCAAGCCCGGCAACGCCCCCGCCCCTAATCGACGGCCGCCCCACGATGATCCCCTTTTCCCGAAACCTGCGCGTCTCTCCATGTCCGGGGTAATCCGAGCCCCACTTCCATCGACATCCAGGGACGGCCGCCGGCCGGGAGGGCATCATGGAGCGCATCGTACTTCGTCACCTGAAGGGTTCCAAGGCGGGCCAGACCGAGGAGTTCCGCCTCGATCAGCATAAGGAACTGGTGTTCGGCCGCGAGGCCGGCGCCACCGTCAAGTTCGACCCGGATCGTGACGACGTCGTCGGCCGGATGCACGCCCGGCTGTCCCTCGACCCGAAGGACGGCCTCAAGTTCGAACTCGCCGACCTCAACAGCCGCAACGGCACCTTCCTCAACCGCCAGCGGGTGACGGGGACGATTGCCATTGCCCCCGGCGACGTCATCCAGCTCGGCGCCGGCGGCCCCGAGATCCAGTTCGACCTCGAGCCGCGACCGGCCAACCTGGTCAAGTCGACCCGGCTCGCGATGAGCGGGGCCGAGATGGCCGGCAGCGCCGCGACGCGGACCGAGACCCCCGCCCCCGGCGGAGAGGCTCCGAAGTCGACCGTCGGCAAGGCCACGGTCGAACGGATGATGACCGGCGTCCAGAAGGAATCGCGCCGGAACATGGTCGGGGTGGGGATTG
>CADEGB010000021.1:6339-17442 GCA_902826755.1 uncultured Gemmatimonadota bacterium | reverse complement strand
GGGTGGTGGGCGCCGCCGCGATATGGAAGACCAACCGGGCCGACACGGTCATCGAGCAGGTCCAGGATTCGACCGAGGCCGCACTCGCCGAGCAGCGCCGGGTCTCCGACAGCCTGGCCAAACTGGCCGGGGCCACCAAGGACCGGGTGGCCGGGTTCACCTCGGCCGAAGTCTTCGATCGCTACAACAAGGCGGTCGTCGCGATCCAGTTCGGCTGGCACCTGACCTACACCCGGACCGGCGAGCAGGTCTACCACCGGTACGTCAACAATGCCTACAAAGACGCCCAGGGTAACACCCGCCCGATCATGCTCGACGGTCGCGCCGTGGTGGCGGCCTTCGTGAGCGTCGGCAACGATAAGCTCGAGCCCGCCCTGACGCTCGACAGCAAGTCCGGCTGGCCGATCGGGATCGAAGGAACCGGCACCGGCTTCGTGGTCACCAATGACGGGTTCATCCTGACCAACCGGCACGTTGGATCCGGCTGGCGGTCCGTCTACGACAACTGGGACCAGCTCCAGATCCAGGGCGTCCTGATCACCAACGACGGGCGGATCATCCTGGACGGGAACAACCAGCCGGTCATCGTCTATGCCCCGGGCGACTGGGTTCCCTCGGAAACCGGCGGCGCTTCCCTCCAGGGCGGGTTCGAGGGCCGACTCGATTATCTGAACGTCTTCTTCCGCGGCAATACCACGCCGTTCCGCACCAACGATCAGCCCCGGGTCTCGGATCGCGCCGACGTGGCCCTGCTCAAGATCGCCTCGGCCTCCAACCTGCCGAAGGTCGACCTCGATCTCGAGGCCAAGGTGGAGCCCGGCATGCGGGTGGCGCTGATGGGCTACCCGGGGATCTCGGCCGCCACCTACACTGGGGTGGCCTCGAAGGACGCGTTCAAGAAGGGCCCCGAGGTTCGGGAGGTCCCCGATCCGACCCTCACCAGTGGCCAGATCTCCAAGGTCGTCACCGGCCGCTCGCTGACCCTCGACGGCAAGGACCCGACCTACTCGCCGTGGGGCGACGTCTACCAGCTCGACATCCTGGCCACGGGGTCGGGCAACAGCGGTGGCCCGCTCATCAACGAGCAGGGGAAGGTGATCGGGATCTTCTTCGCCTCCCGGGCTCGGCCCCAGACGGGTGAGCGGGTGACCTTCGCGGTTCCGATCCGGTTCGCCAAGGAACTGATCGGCATCGACGAGAACGCGGCGCTCCGCTAGTCCGCGCCCCGACGACCGATCGGAAAGGCAGAACCGCCCATGTCCGCCGGATCCTTCCTGAACGCCTCGGTCGGCAGCTATCGACTGGTGGATTTCCTGGGGGCCGGCGGCATGGGCGAAGTCTATCGGGCCGTGCATCCCCAGCTGGGCCGGGTGTTGGCGATCAAGGTGCTCGCCGCCCCTGGTCAGGCCGAAAGCCTGCTCGAGCGATTCCGGAACGAAGCCAGGATTCAGGCCGGCCTTTCGCATCCGAACGTGGTGGCGCTCTACGACTTCCTCGAACTCGGCGGGCGCCCCTGCATCGTGATGGAGTACGTCGACGGGGAAACCCTCGACCAGAAGATCCGCCGCGAGGGTGCCATCGATGTCGACCAGGCCCTCCGCCTGTTCGAGCAAATCGGCGCCGCGGTGGGATACCTCCACGGCCGCGGGATCGTCCATCGCGATCTGAAGGCCAACAACGTCAAGCTCACCGCTCAGGGGCAGATCAAACTCCTCGATTTCGGCCTAGCCCGCTCGGCCGGAACGCCCAAGCTCACCGCCACGGGACATGTCGTCGGCACCCTCGAGTACATGGCTCCCGAGCAGCTGGCCCAGCAGGGTGCCGACGAACGGAGCGACATCTGGTCTCTCGGCGTGATCCTCTACGAGATGGTGACGGGTCGACTGCCGTTCGAGGCCACCAGCGTCACCGACCTGATGCGCCGGATCGTGATGGCCGAGTACTTCGCCGCCTCGACGATCACGACCGGACTGCCCAAGTCCGTCGACGCCCTCATCGGCGGATGCCTTCAGCGGAACCCGACGGAACGGATCGCGACCATCGAGGAGTTGCTGACCCGGGTCCGGAGCACCGCCGATCGGCTCCGGCGGGATACCCTGCCTAACGGACCGGTCCGGTTGCTCACCCCGTCGCGGTGGGACCTGCTTGCCACCCGGGTCCGCGCCGCCGGCCGATCGCCGGTGGCCAGACGGGCCGCGCTCGCCGCGGTGGCGGTCGGCGCCGTGGCCACCATCGCGGTGGCCCTCACTCCCAGCCCAAAGCCGCCGGCCCCGCCACCCGTCGTCCCCGGCACGGTCGTCGTCGAGCGGTCAACCGATCGATGCGGTCTCGCCACGCCGACGTCGCCCGCGGACAGTGTTCGGGAACTGACGATCGACGTGATCGGCGGGTGGGGAGAACTCCGCTGCGGCGATAGCGTCGTTGGGCGGACCCCGACCGCGATCCGGATCATGCCCGGCACCCCACTTCGGCTCCGTTTGGTCCGCGAGGGCTATCAGGACGAACCGGTCGAGTTCACCCCGACCTGGAATACGACCGCCATGCCATTCTCGATGCACCCGACCAGCGACACGACCCGGGCCGCGCTCTTGTTCGGGCTCCTGAGTTGGCTCCCGTTCGGCGCCCGGCGGAACAAGGCGGCGCCGTCGAACGGGTCCCCGCTCCGACCGACCAACGAAATGGCCGCCGTCGGCGCCGGCCCCACCAGCCTGGTCATCTCGGTGGCGAGCGACCCAGGATGCGTCCGCGACAGCAACGAGGACGCCATCGCGTACGCCCGCCCACTCGACCCGACCGAACGGGAACGAACCGGGGTCCTCCTGGTGGTGGCGGACGGTATGGGCGGCCATTCCGCGGGCGAGGTGGCCAGCCGGCTTGCGGTGCAGACCGTGGTGGAGAGCTACGGCCTCGACAACGGCGACCCCCAGGCCGCGTTGATCCGCTCGCTCAAGCTCGCCAACCGGGCCATCCACGACGCGGCCCGCGCCGACACCGCTCGGGCCGGGATGGGCACGACCTGCACTGCCCTGGTGGTCCGTCAGGGCTGGGCCTATTGCGCCCACGTGGGCGACAGCCGCCTCTACCTGTTCCGCGATGGCGCCGCCCTCCAGATGACCGAGGACCACAGCGCCGTGTTCGACCTCGTCAAACGCGGGGTCATCGATCGCGACGCCGCCCGCTCTCATCCCGATCGGAACGTGATCGTCCGGGCGTTGGGCTCCCGACCCGACGTGGAGGTGGCCGCCTGGGCACAGCCGCTGTTCGTGCGGCACGCCGATCGGTTCCTCGTGTCGTCCGACGGACTCCACGACCTGGTGTCCGATCAGGAACTGACCGAGATCGTGCTTGGCCAAAGCCCCGAGAACGCCTGCGGCGATCTGGTGGCGTTGGCGCGGAGCCGAGGCGGACATGACAACATCTCGGTCGGCATCCTGGCCGTGTCGGACGACGCGCCCACGATGGAAATTGCCACCCCGGCCGGCGCGGACGGTGCCTCATGACCCAGATCGGCCAGTACCGGTTGCTCGATCGGATCGGCGAAGGCGGAATGGGAGCCGTGTTCCGGGGCGAGGACACGATGCTCCAGCGCCAGGTGGCCATCAAGGTCCTGCGGCCCGAGTTGGCCCGGCAGCAGGCGCTGGTCGATCGGTTTCGGACCGAGGCGGTGGCGCTGGCGCGGCTCAACCATCCCAACATCGCCACGGTGTACGGCCTGCTCCAGCAGGACGGCCAGTACTACATGGTGCTCGAGTACGTCGACGGACAGACTCTCGAGGCCATCCTGGCGCGCCGGGGCCGGCTCCCTTGGTCGGAGGCCGTGAGCCTGGCCCGTGACACCCTGGCCGCGCTCGATCACGCCCACGGCATGGGGGTCGTCCACCGGGACCTCAAGCCGGCCAACCTGATGGTGACCCGGACTGGCCAACTCAAGGTGATGGATTTCGGGATCGCCCGCCTGGCCGGCACCAGCCGCCACACCGAGTACGGCCGGATCGTCGGCACCCCGCTGTACATGTCACCGGAACAGCTCCGGGGCGAAGAGGTCGACGGCCGATCCGACGTCTATTCGTTAGGCGTGGTCCTCTACGAGCTGCTGACCGGACGGGAGGCCTTCCAGGCCGACAGCGACTACGCGCTCCTGATGGCCCAGCTCAACCAGATGCCTGAGCCGGTCAGTCGTTACGTCCCCGACCTGCCCGCCGATCTCGAAATGGTCCTCGGCCGGGCCCTGAGCAAGTCGCGGAACGACCGCTGGCGCTCGGCCACGGACTTCCGGCGCGCGCTCAACCGGATCGAGCCCGAGCCAGTCACCCGGCCCACCGGCGAGATCCCGGTGCCGGTCGCACCAGCCATAGCCACCGTCGTGGCGCCCGACGCCGCCTCCGCCGACCCAACCAAGGCGCCGGCGCCGGCCACGCGCCTCGCCGATGCAGCGGCGGCACCGGCAACCCGCCTCAGCGCCGGGGCCGCTCCGGCCACCCGCGTCGCCGATCACGGCTTCGGCATCGAGGCCGCCACCACCCCCTCGCCGATCAAGGGCTGGCACCTGGCCATCGGTGGAACGACGGTGGCCGCCTTGGCGGCCATCATCTGGCTCGTCACCAAGCCGGTCCCCGCCGTCCAACCGCCGCCGGCCCCCGGCCCCGTGGCTCCGACGCCAGCCCCGGTCCCGACACCGCCACCAGCCGCTCAGACACCAGGCGCGGCCACGATCGCCCAGCGTCCGATTGGACAGCCGGAGCCCGCGGCGCCCACCGCACCGGTCAACTACGGCGTGGTGGCCGATCCGGTGGCGCCGCCGAAGAAAAAGACCCCAGCTCCGTCTGGTCCGCCGTCGACCCCGTCGACGACCGCTCCAAAACCGGAGTCCGAAGGCCCACCGCCGACCACGAGCAATCCCGAACCAGCGGCGAACGACGGGCCCGACCTCTCGACCGCGGGGCCCGCGTTCCGAGCCGGCCTCGGTCAGGTCGGCGGCTGGCTCAAGGGCCGCGATCGAGGTCAGGTCGAGCGGACCTTTTCGGGCCCCGAATCCGAACGCGACGCGCTCCTCAAGCTGCTCGGACAGTTCCCACTGGAAATCGAGAAGGACGCGATGGCCTCCTCCAGCCCCTCGGGACCAGGACGGGCCGTCGCCGAGTTCACGGCGACGCTCAAGTGGCGCTCGTCCTTCGGCAATACCCGCAAGATCCCGGTTCGGATCGCCGCCACCTACGCCGCCGATGGCTCGACGTGGCGGCTTCGATCCTGGCGGTTCCTTGGCAAACCCGACTTCGACTAGACCCTCACAAAAACCCCGGAAGGAGCACGACATGCTGCGACGAACCATCCTACTCGGCGCCCTCGGCGCGGCCCTCGCGACGAACGCGGCGGCCCAGTCGGCCCAGAAAATCTCGGTCCAGGCCTCGGCCCTCGGCGCCTCGCTCTCGGGCGACGGCTTCGAAGGGTGGGGCACCGGCTCCGGCTTCGAGGCGCAGATCCGCTACAACCACAGCGCGCTCTCGTTCGGCGGGGGCTTCCAGCTCACCAGACACGGGCTCGAGGGCTTCGACAACAAGGTCAGTCTCGGCGGCGTCTTCTTCGAGCCGCGGTACGTCATCCCCACCAAGAGCAATTCGGTGGCGCCGTACGCGTCGCTCCGGATCTCGGTCCTCAAGGAATCCGGCACCGTCGACGACGGCGTCGATGAGGTGAAGCTCTCGGCCTCTGGGCTGACGTTCAACGGCGGTGGGGGCGTGCTGTTCCGGCTGACCCAGACGCTCAACCTCGACGTCGGCGTCACCTGGGGTTACACCAACTTCGGCGACCTCTCGGCGGAGGTGAACGGGACCCCGGTGGCCCTGCCGGGACTCGATGCCGGTTCGGGCACCAACGCCGTGTTCCGGGTGGGACTCGCGATCGGCCTCGGCAAGTAGGCTGATGCTCCGGGGCGGGGCGGGCCCTGCCCGCCCCGAGCCAGCCCCTCTCAGTCCCGGAGGTCGATCGGCGTCGGCACTGGCGCGGCGGCCTCGATGACGGCGGCCGCGTCGAGCGCCAACTCCTCCCGATACCGGGCCGCGATGACCTGAACCCCGAGCGGCCTCCCCTCGAACGAACCCGCGGGCACGGCGGCGGCCGGCAGACCAAGGGCATTCACCACGGCCAGCAGCCGCTGCGCTTGCATGACCCGCGCGGTGGTGTCGAGATCCCGGTGGTCGAATCCGAGGTCGAACGGTGGTTGACCCGAAGTCGGGCCGACGATTAGCGGGTGCCGCTCCAGGAACCGCTGCCAGGCCCGCAGGTGCGTGGCCCGCTCCCCGAGACAGGCCAGGTAGGTTGCCGTGTCGACCGGCGGAAACAACTCCATCCACAGCGCCAGCGATCGGAGCGCATCAGCGTCAGCGTGTCGTTCGGCCGCGCCGAGCAACGTGGCCCGGATGTCGGCGGTGACGACCGTGGCCCAGATCTCGAACGCGCGGCCCAGACCCGGCGGGCTCACTTCCTCCACCTCGTACCCAGCCGTGGCCAGGGCCCGGCCCGCGGTCCGCACCGCATCGGCCACCGCTGGATGGACGGCCATCCCTTCCGGCTCCGGCACCAACGCCACCCGAATCGGCGGGGGCGGCGACGGGAAGGCCCGCGGCGCCGGCACCCACCAGGGATCTCGGACGTCACCCGGGGCCATGGCCCACAGTCCGAGCCGCACGTCCTCGACGCGACGAGCCAATACCCCCTGCACCGCCATCAACTGGCCGGTCGGCGGGCGCTCGGCGGCGGCGGTCCCGTTGAAAGACGGCACCCGACCCAGCGTCGGCCGGATCCCGGCCACGCCACAGCAATAGGCCGGATACCGAATCGAGCCGCCCAGGTCGCTGCCGTGCGCCAGCGCCCCGATCCCGGTCGCCACGGCCGCGGCCGCGCCGCCAGACGATCCGCCGGGCGTTATCGCGTCGGACCAGGGATTCCGGGTCCGACCCGCCGCCGCGTTGTCGGTGTGCCAGCGGAGCGAAAACGCCGGCGTGTTGGTCCGCCCGATCACGATGGCGCCGGCCTTCCGCCAGTTGGCCACTGGCGGACTGTCTTCCGTGGCGATCAACGACCAGAACGCCGGGACCCCATTGGTGGTGGGGAGACCGGCCTGATCGACGTTCTCCTTGATGGTGACCGGAACGCCGTGGAGCGGGCCGACGGGATCTCCGCGCCGGAGGGCCAGGTCGGCGCGATCGGCCTCCGCCAGGGCCTGGTCGGCCAGCGTGAGCGACACCGCGTTGAGACGGGGATTGACCTCCGCCAGTCGATCGAGGGCCGAGCGGACGGCTTCCCGGGCCGAGCAGGCCCGCGTTCGAATCAGCGCGGCCAGGTCCACGGCGTCCCGCCGCCACAGCGGATCCGGCCGGCCGGTCATCGCTCAGCGACCCCGGGTCGTATGGACGATCTCGCCGGCGATGATGGTCATCACGGTCTTGGTCTTGAGAATATCGGCCTCGGGAATCGTCAGGATGTCCTGATCGAGAATCGTGAGATCGGCCCACTTCCCCGGCGAGATCGAGCCGCGTTTGCCCTCCTCGAACGCCGCGAAGGCCGCGTAGGTCGTGAACATCTTGAGCGCCTCCTCCCGGCTCACCTTCTGCTCGGGATGCCAGAGCGAGTCGGGGCCCGCGTTGCCACGAATGTCGCGGCGAGCCACCGCCGCATAGAACTCGATCATCGGTTCGCCCCGTTCGACCGGCGCGTCCGACCCGCCGGCAATCGGAAGGCCAAGATCGAGGAAGGACTTCCAGGCGTAGGCTCCGGCCAGTCGCTTGGCTCCAAGCCGGGCGGGCGCGAAGTACAGGTCCCCGATGGCATGCGAGGGCTGCATCGAGGGAATCACCCCGAGGGTCTTGAACCGCGGGAGGTCGGTCGGCTCGATGATCTGGGCATGCTCCATCCGGAACCGGGGTTCCTTGACGGGCCGCTTCTCGCCAACCGGCACCGCCCCAAGCGCGTGCTCGTAGAGGTCGAGCACGAGGCGGTTGCCACTGTCGCCGATGGCATGGGTCTCGACCTGGATGCCCCGTTCCAGTGAGCGAACCAACATGGCCCGGAACGCCGCCGTGTCGGTGGTGAGGAGCCCGTGGATCTTGGGATCGTCGCTGTACGGTTCGAGCAGGAGCGCGCCGCGCGAACCGAGGGCGCCGTCGACCGCCGCCTTGATGGTGCGCACGGCATAGCGGCCACCGAACTCGTCGAGGATCGCGCCGTTGTTCAGCAGCGAATCGGCGTCGGAACCCGGTCCGCGAATGGCTTGGTACACCCGGAGCTTGAGCTTGCCGTCGCCGAAGAGACGCCGCATCCGGGCCACCTCGGACCAGCCCGTCCCGGCGTCGTGGACTTGGGTCCAGCCGAGCGTCACACTCCGGCGGGCCCCGATGACCACGGCGGAGTCTTCCTGGGCCGGCGTTGGTGCCGGAACGATTCGGTACACCAGGACCTGCGCCGCGTCGATCAACATGCCCGTCAGCTCGCCCCGCGCGTCCTTGTTGAGCGCGCCACCCGGAGGGGCCGGGGTGTCCTTGGTGACCCCGGCGGCCTCGAGCGCCTTGGTGTTGGCAACCGACGCGTGGCCGTCCGCGCGGTTGAGCAGGACGGGATGATCCGGCGCGATCCGATCGAGATCCTGCCGGGTCGGGAACGCCTGCGGGGTCCAGAAGGTCTCGATCCACCCGGAGCCGGTCACCCACTCCCCCTTCGGGGTCTGGTCGACCCGCTCCTTCACCTTGGCCAGGAACGCCTCCTTGGTGTTGGTGCCCTCGAGGTTGAGGGTCATCTCGCGGGCCCCTACCCCGGCCAGGTGATAGTGCGCGTCCGCCAGACCCGGCACGACCGTGGCACCCTCGAGATCGATCACCGTGGTACCGGTGCCCTGGTACGGCTTGGCACCCTCCCCGGTCCCGACGAACACGATCCGGTCGCCCTTGATGGCAACCGCCTCTGCCGTCGGCGTGGCGGCGTCGAGCGTGTGGACGACGCCGTTGACCAGGACCAGATCGGCGGGCTCGGTCCGGGCACAGGCCGCCGCGAGGACCACGAAGGTGAGGACACGAGAGTTCATGAGCGATTTTCGGGCAAGAGAATGGGGAACCGGCGACGGGACTGGCGGCTGAAATTGTGCCTCCCGAACCGGGGCGGCACAAGGGCGCGTGGCGCCGTTCGGGACGGGACGATACGATTCCCGAATGGCGAGGCAAGCGTTCCGCTCGGACAGCCGGCCACTGACGGCCACGATCGTCGGCCTGGTGGCCCTCGTCGCCTCCGGCTGCGGCGGGAACGGGCCGGAAGTGCTGGCCGAACCCCCACGGCAGCTGTTTGGGGAGGCCACCGACCTGCCGCCGGCCCTTCCGCCCACGGTCGTCGACGTGCCGCTTCTGGTGGACCTCACCACCGCGCTTGCCCTCCTCGAGGAAGCGCTTCCCCGCTCCTTCGGCGACATCGACCGGAAACAACGGATCCCGGGAAACAAGCGGGCTTCGTTCGCGTTCCGGGTCCGGCGCGATCCTTTTGCCATCTCGGTCAAGGGCGACACCTTCCAGATCGCCACGACGATTCACTACGAGGGCAAGGGCTGGTACAAGCCGCCGATCGCGCCCGAGATCAGCGGCTCGTGCGGCACCGAGGGACGCCGGCCCCGAGCCCGGATCGTGATCGCGATTCGGCCCGTAGTCGACCGGGAGTGGCACCTCCGCGCCCGGCCCCGGCTGACCTATCTCGGCCCCGCTACCCGGACCGAACGCGATCAGTGCGAGGTCACGTTCCTCAAGATCGACGTCACCGGCAAGGTCCTCGATGCCGCCCGCGGCGCCATCCGGGCCCAACTGCCGAAGATCGCCGCCCGCCTCGCGACGGTCGACGTCCGGGGCGAGATCGAATCGCTCTGGAACGAGATTCAAAAACCCATCCGCCTCACCGACAGCGTCTGGTTGATGCTCCAACCCGAGGGAGTCCGTCTCGGCCGCGTCTCGGGCACCCGCGAGATGGTCGGCGGGACCGTGGGGATCTCCGCCCGGCCCAAGATCGAATCGGGTGGCCGACCGCCCGTGGCCGAAAAGCCGCTGCCGCCGCTGGAGCCCGCCGCGCCGGCGACTGGCCTGAGTCTCCTCGTCGAGGCCCGGTTCGACTATCCCCTGATTCGAGCCTCACTGACCGAGGCGCTCAAGGGCAAACAGATCCGAGCCCCGGGGGGAGCGCTCGAGATCGTGGAGGTCGGCGCGTTTGGGATCGGCGGCGGACGGCTGGCGCTCGGCGTTCGATTTCGGGGCACCAGCAGGGGGCAGATCTTCTTCGTCGGAACCCCGCAATACGACGACTCGACGGGGCGGATCCGAGTACCGGACCTCGACTACGACGCGTCGACCGCGCCGCTCCTCGTCAAGAGCCTGGCCTGGCTCAAAGCCGACGAGATTCGGAACTTCCTCCGGGCCCGAGCCACCTTCCCGTCCTCGGATGCCATGGAAAAGCTCGCGGACCTGGCGGTCGGCGCGATGAACCGCCAGCTCACCGAGGGCGTCTTCCTCACGGCCACGCTCAATCGCACCCGGGTCCTCCGAATCGTGCCGCGTCGTGACGCCCTGTACCTCCAAGCCAACGCGGAAGGCCAAGCCGCACTCCACGTCACCGACCAGTTCTTCTCCCGGCTGACAGGTCGGCCTGACAGCGCAGGGGTCACCGCCCAACCAGATACCACTGCTCCTGCCGGGGCTGAAAGAACCGCCACCCCGCCTCGGTGAGGTAGGCGTCGTCTTCCATCATCACGTAGACCTTCTTACCGCCCCACTCCGGCACCGCGGTGGCGGTGTTGAGTTCGATCGAGATATAGGACCCAAGTCGGAGCGGTACCCCGGGACGCCCCGCGGCGCTCCCGGACGCGATCCCGGCGCCCAGCCCGTGACCCTGGAAGCCGATCGGGTGCGAATAGATCTGCGCCTCGATGCCCTTCGAGGCCATCTCGGCCATCGCGCAGTCGAACACCTCGGTATTGAGCCGTCCGGGGCGGGAACAGGTCAGCATCACCGCGTCCTGCAGCGCGTTGGTGTTGGCCATGGCCCGCTTGAGGCCGGGCGGGACGTCTCGCTCACCCGGTTTGAG
>CADEGB010000021.1:0-6329 GCA_902826755.1 uncultured Gemmatimonadota bacterium | reverse complement strand
CACGTACGCCATCTTCTGCCAGTCGGTGTCGAATCCCATCGCCCGGATGCCCATGTCGATATGGATCACGTCGCCGCGCTCGATGATGGTCCCCTCGAGCGCCGGACCGGGCGCGCTGGGCGTGGCGGCGTGTTTCCCGACCTCGAGATCCGCCGCGTGCTGCCTTTGCACCCGGACGTCAGGCTGAAACCAGGTCGTGGCACCGCGGCGATGGTATTCGTCGAAGAGAAACCGCCGGATATCTCCCACCGTGGTCTTGCCCGGCTTCACGACGGCGTCCGACAGCGCCACGCGCGCGATCTGGTCGGTGATGGTCACCAGATGGGTGTAGGTCTCCCTCTCCTCGGGAATCCGGGTGTCGAAGTACTCGTCGATCAATCCGGCCGCGCTGGTAAACCGGCTCGCCGCATCGGGCCCCATCCAGGTTCGCAGCAGCTCGTACGTGGCGTGGGACACGCCGCGGGTGACGCCGCGCGATCCGTCGATGGCCAGTCCGATCGTCTTCGGCTGGTACCGCTGATAGAGGTCGGCGAGCATCTTGCCGGGGTTCCGTCCCTCCGGCATTGGCTGAAAGAGCGCCTTGAGATTCTCCTCCGGATACCCGGTGATCGAGAATCGCTGGAGCCCGACCCCGTCATCGATCAGCACGAAGAAGTCGCGATTGCCGGCATAGGGCCGCGGCGGCGCGATCGTCGGGACCACCGGATCGTCCTTGAACTCCTCGTTGACCACGATCCACATCGCGATCCCGTGCCGCCGCATCATCGGCAGCAGCAACTCGTGACGCTTGGCGAGCCAGCCCTCCCGGAGCTCCAGCTGCCGCGACGGGGGTGGAACCACCGCCGGAGCCTGAGCCGCCAGGCCGCCGCCGAACGACACCGCGGCCACGATCGCCGCCACGACGCGGAACGACATCGAAACACCTCGCCTGTCCATGGGAATCATCCCAAGCTAACGCCGGCCCGGGGCCAAGGGGAACGTGCGGCGGACTCGCGGCGTCGGTATTCTTGGCCATGCAGGACGCCACCCCGGCCTCGACCCTGGCCCGCCTCCTCGAGCGGGTCCTGTCCGAACCGAACGCCAGGTCGGTGGAGGAAGTCCTCCGCTGGCTTCGCGAAGCGCCACTCGACCCGACCGGCCCCGCCTCGGCACGCACCACGCGGTTGGCCGAGGTGGCCGCCGCCATCGACGCCCATCCGCGGGCCGATCGACTGCGGGCCAAGCTCGGCGAGATCTGGCGCCATCCCTCCGCCGTCCGCCTCCTCGCCGAGACCGGACTCCCGGGACGGGGGACCCTGGTCAGCGAGGTGATCGATCGGCTCGTCGATCGGGTGGTGCCCCGGCTCCACCCGGACGACGATCTGTTCGTGATGTTCTCCCACCTCGCCCTCACCGAGAGCGATGCCCGCTGGGTCGAGACGCTGTCCGACGAGGCCGTGGCTCCCTGGCGCGACTTGTTGGCCCCGACTCCCGGTCAGGTGGCCGATGCGGCCCGCCTGGTTGCGTGCCGAGCGGCGGCGGCGGGAATCACCCGCGAACTCCTCGAACTCGAACACCCCCGCCCCGACGGCGAGTCACCGTTCCTCGGCCTTCCGGGCGCGGTCGAGCGGATGGTGACCGACCCGGCCGGCACCGACGCCCTGGAACGCTATCGGGAGACCGTGGCGCGCTGCCGGGTCGCGATCCGGACCGCCGATCGGCTCCTCGAACAACGCGGCGTGTCGACCGACCTCCTCTACCGGCTCGAGCTGCTCGATTCCCTTCTGACCCGCCTCGATGGCCTGACTCGGGTGCTCACCGACGAGGTGGCTCCGGGCGCCGTGGCGGCGGAGCTGGTTCGGGGAAGCTCCCGGCAACGGGGGATCCGGTCCCTGGCGCGTCACACCGCGAAACGGCTTGCGTTGAAGGTCACCGAACACACGGCCGAAACCGGCGAGCACTACCTGGTCCGCGACCGGGCCGAATGGGAGATGACCAGTCGATCAGCGGCCGGCGGCGGCGTACTCACCGCCGGGACCGCCCTCCTCAAGTACCTGATCGCCGCGTTGCCCCTGGCGCCGGTCCTTCACGGCGTGGCGGCGGCGCTCAACTACAGCGCCAGCTTCATCGCGATGCAGTTTGCCCACTTCACCCTCGCGTCGAAGCAGCCCGCCATGACCGGGGCGGCCCTCGCGGCCACGCTCGACGATCGCGAGCATCTCGAGGAACAAGTGGAGCTGGTGGCGGGGATTACCCGGTCCCAGATGGCGGCCACCCTCGGCAACGTTTTGGCCACCATCCCGGCCGCCGCCCTGGTGGTGGCCCTCTTCCGGCTGCTCGGTGGTGAGACCCCGCTCCCGGCGGACACCGCCATCCACTCACTCCACGCCGTGCACCCGTTTCTGTCGCTGACGGTGCCGTACGCCATGCTGACCGGCGGATTCCTCTGGCTCGCGAGCCTGGCGGCCGGGTGGGCCGCCAACTGGAGCGCCTTCCGAGGGCTTCCCGAGGCGCTGGCCCGGCATCGACGCGTCCGGTCGGTCGTCGGCGCCGACCGCGCGCGGCGGCTCGGCAATCTGGTGGAGCGCCACTTCAGCGGGATCGTCGGCTACCTGGCCCTGGGCATCCTGCTCGGCTTCGTCCCGGTGGCGTTCGATCGGTTTCTCGGCATCCCGCTCGAGGTGCGGCATGTGACGCTCCAGGCGGCGTCACTCACCCTCGCCGCCGGATCCCTGTATGGCACCGAAGCGTTTCACTGGGGCGAGGTGGCCTGGGGTGGGCTCGCCATCGTGCTGATCGCCGCCGCCAACCTCGGCGTGTCGTTTTTCCTGGCGCTCCGAACCGCGGCCCGGGCCCGCGACCTGGCGCCGTCCGATTGGCGCCGCCTAACGGCCGCGCTCCGAGCCGCATTCCGGAAAGACCCCCGTCGCTTCCTGTGGCGGCCGCGGCGGCCCGCGGCCGGAGCCTGATCGACCTCAGGGCTTTGCTTCGAACACCACGGCCCCGTTGAAGACGGTCAACAACGCCCGCATCTCCTTCAGGTCCGCGGAAGGGACCGTGTAGGGGTCCCGATCCCAGACCACCAGATCGGCGTACTTCCCGGCCTCCAGCGACCCGATCTTCCGCTCGAGAAACAACTGATGAGCCGCGTCGATCGTGAACGCCCGGAGCGCCGCCCGAACGTCAACCGTTTCATCCCGTCCGAACGGGTCGCGGCCGAAGACGCCAAGGAGGGGCTCCCGAGTCACCGCCGACCAGATGCCGAAGCGGGCCGGGAACGGCGTGACGTTATAGTCGGACGAACCCGCCCAGCGAATGCCTTTCGACTGAAAGGTCCGGAACGGGTTGAGCCGCCGGGATCGCTCCGGACCGAAGTTGCCCGCGTAGGTGTCGCCGATCCACCAGGTAAATGACGGCGAGGGCTCCGGGTACCCGGCGTCGAACTCCCGCTGCATCCCCGCCATCAGGTCGAGCGCGCGATCGGTCGGGATGTTGGCGTGGATGATCCCGTGCCGCCGTCCCCGGACGGGCGTGGCCGCCAGCGCCTCGGCATAACTGTCCATGGTCCAGTCGATGGCCCGGTCGCCGATCGAGTGAACGCTGATGTGGAACCCGGCATCGTGATACCGCCGGATCAGCGCCCGCAGGGTATCGGGATCCGCCGCCGGATAACCCGTGTTGCCGCGGTCGACGTCCGTCGAGTTCCGATTCCAGTCCTGGTACAGCCACGCCGTGCGGGCCCCGCCGCTGCCGTCGAGATAGAGCTTGATGCCGCCGCTGATCAGGCGATCGTCACCCGTTGATTCGTAGGGCCGGCTCGAGGCCGCCCGCTCCGCGATCAACCGATCCGCCCGGGCCATGCTCTCGCCACCCTGCCAGAGCGCAAACACCCGCACCGTCAGCGCGCTGTCGGCCAGCGCCCGCCGGTAAGCATTCCACGCCTCGGCGCCGATGCCGGGGTCCTTGAGCGCGGTCATTCCCTCGCGATTGAACTCCCGCGCCAGTTCGGCCATCCCCCGAACCACGAGGCTCTCGGGCGCTGGGGGAATCAGCCCATCGATCAACCCCTGGGCGGCCTCCTTGAGAACGCCGGTTGGCTCACCCCGGGCGTCTCGATCGATGGTGCCGCCGGCCGGGTCGGGAGTGTTCCGTCCCACCTTGGCCAACGCCAGGGCCATTGAGTTCGCCACGCCGTAGTGACCAGTGGTCTGGCCCAGCCACACGGGGTGATCGGGCGCGACCGCGTCGAGATCCGCCCGGGTCAGCAGCCGTCGCTCGGTCAACTTGCCTTCGTCCCACCCCCGACCCTCGATCCAACCGCCCTTCGGGGTCACCGCCACTCGCTCCGCCACCTTGGCCCGCACCTCCGCCACCGACTTGACCGCGGGGTAGCTCAAATCGACCAACCGGATTCGATTGACACCCCCCCAGGCAAAATGCGCATGGGCATCGATCAGTCCCGGCGTCACCGCCCGGCCAGCCAGGTCCACCCGCCGGGTGTTCGGCCCGACCAGCGCCTCGATCTCCGCCGAAGTGCCGAGCGCCACGATCCGGTCGCCGCGGACCGCCACGGCCTCGACCACGCGATCGGCCGAGTCGACTGTGATGACCCGGCCACCGATCAACACGAGATCCGCGGGAACCGACCGGCCACCGCAACCGACGATCGTGGCCAGGAGTACCAGCCCCGACCCCCGCCTTCCCGCGAGCCTCACGGCTTCGAGGGGCCCGCGCCCCCGACCGTTCGGCTCACGATGGTGACCGGATTGGGATAGCTGATCGGCCCCACCGGCGTATCGATGGTCGGCACGGCCTTGAGGCTGATCCGGGTGGGGTCGGCGTTCAAACCAGCGAGTGCCGTGGCCAGGTTGACGAGATCCTGGGCCGGCCCATCGAAGAACTGGATCAGATTCAGCCGGAGGCGCATCGGGATGAGGGTCGGCTGGCCCGGGGGAATCACGATGGCCGTGTCGACCACCCCCGAAATCGTCTCTTTCTGGTCGAGATGGAGCGACCAGGCCAGTCTGACCATTCGGGCCGTGACCTTGTTCTCGACCGGATTCTCGGCCCGAACCGCGAGTTGGAACTCGAGTGGGAGGTCCTTGCGAGCCAAGGCCACGGTGATCTTGCCGATGTCGAGCACCGAGAGTTTCCCGTAGTCGGTCACCCGACTCAGGTCGACGCCCGCCAGGCGCCCCTGCTGGACTCCGGCCAGCGAAAAGGCCACCTGGCGGAGTGCCGCGAGTTGCTGGAGACTGGCGCAGGCCGCCGTGGCCGCAACTCCAGCGAGGACAATTCCGTATCGAAGTCTGCACATGGCCGCTGGATCATGGTGGGAGGGAGGTCCAAAGCTAGTCGGACGCCCGACACGACCCCAGCGGCCCCAACCCTCAGCGACCTGCGCCGGAACGGCCTCAAGGTTAGGATTACCCACGTGAACGAACCCACCGACCGATCCGTCAAATCGTGATCGAGGGCATCCTCGACCTCGCCGGCCGCAATGGCGGATTTCTCCGCCGCCGGGACAACGCCTATCAGCCGGACCAGCGCGACCTTGCCGTTCCGGCCAACCTGATCAGCCAGTTCCGGCTCCGCCCCGGCGACGAAATCGCCGCGGAGCCGAAACCAGGCGGCCGACCGACCATCGGCCGGATCATCTCCGTCAACGGGCGCCCGCTCGAATCGACCAGGGACCGCCCCGAGTACGATCGCCTGACGGCCATTCACCCCAACGAGGCCCTCCGCCTCGACTGCCCGCTGGTCCGCCGGGGGCAACCCGATGCCACCAACCGCGTCATCGACCTGCTGTGCCCATTCGGCAAGGGCCAGCGAGCCCTGATCGTGGCACCCGCCAAGGCTGGCAAGACCATGGTGCTTCAGGCCATTGCCGAGGGCATTTCGGTCAACCACCCCGAGGTCCGCCTTTATATCCTGCTCGTCGACGAGCGGCCCGAGGAGGTCTTCGAAATCGAAGCGGCCGGCTTCGGTGAGGTCATTGCCTCGACGTTCGATCACCCGCCGGCCCGCCACGTGGCCTGCGCGGAGCTGCTCCTCGAGCGGGCCCGCCGCCGGGTCGAGTTGGGCGAAGACGTCGTCCTGATCGTCGACTCCCTGACCCGCCTGGCCCGGGCCTACAACGCCGTGGTCAAAGGCAGCGGCCGCACCCTGTCCGGAGGCGTGGGTGCCGAGTCACTGGAGCGGCCCAAACGGTTCTTCGGAAGCGCCCGGAAGGTCGATCCGCGGGCCGGAGGCGGGTCTCTCACCATCATCGCCACCGCCCTGATCGACACGGGCAGCAAGATGGATCAGTTGATTTACGAGGAGTTCAAGGGAACCGGCAACAGCGAGCT
>CADEGB010000020.1 GCA_902826755.1 uncultured Gemmatimonadota bacterium | reverse complement strand
GCGAGTCCTCGCCCGTTATGCCGATGCCATCGGGCTTCGGGTCTTCCCGAAGGGCACCGAGTGGGTCCGGGAGCGACAGGACCGGATCATCAAGGACTTCGCCGCCTACAGCGAAAAGCCGGTCATCAATCTGGAATCGGCCCGCCGCCACCCGTGTCAGGGGTTGGCCGACGCGCTGACCCTCCGCGAGAAACTCGGCGACCCCAAGGGGAAGCGGTTCGTGCTGAGCTGGGCCTGGCATCCGAAGCCGCTGCCCACGGCCGTGCCGGCCAGCGCCGCCATCGCCGCCGCCCAGCTTGGGATGGACGTGGTGATCGCCCGGCCGCAGGGGTACGACCTCGATCCGGACGACATGGCGGTCATTTATCAGCAGGCCGCGGCCAACGGCGGCCGGGTGACGCTCGCCAACTCGATGAGTGACGCGACGGTCGGGGCCGACGCCGTCTACGTCAAATCGTGGGGATCGCTGCAGTACTTCGGGCGTCCCGAGGAGGAAAAGCAGTTTCGGGCCGGTCTCCGAGGTTGGAAAATGACGGTCGACGGCCTCAAGGCCACCAAGGCCGGCAAGGGGATCGTGATGCACTGCCTCCCGGTCCGCCGCAACGTCGAGATCGACGACGCGGTGCTCGATGGTCCCAACTCGGTGGTGATCGACGAAGCCGAGAATCGTCTTCACGTCCAGCGGGCGCTGCTCCTGGACCTGATCGGGAGAAAGTAGATGTCGCCTCACGACGCGACCCGGCCCCTGGCGGGCCTCAAGGGCGCCCTTCGCTATGTCCGCGCCTATCGCGATCACGTCTTCGTCGTCAAGGTCGGTGGCGAGGTCGTGGCGGACGCGCACGGACTGGACCAGGTGGCGGCCCAGATCGGGCTGCTCTCCAGCCTCAGCATCCGGATCGTGGTGGTCCACGGCGGCGGGCCCCAGGCCACCGCGTTGAGCCGGCGCCTGGGCCAGGAACCCGAGATCGTGGCGGGCCGCCGGGTCACCGACGATGCCGCGCTCGAAGTGGCCAAGATGGTCTTTTCGGGCACGGTCAACCTCGAACTCCTCTGCGCCCTCCGCCGGCACGGGGTGCAGGGCGTCGGGATGAGCGGGGTCGACGCCGACCTGCTCACCGCGGTCCGACGCCCCCCGGTCGAGGTCAAGGATGACGCCGGCCGGGTTCGGACCGTGGACTACGGCCACGTCGGTGACATCACCGGCGTCGATGGCCGGGTCCTGACCACGCTTCTCGACCAGCGGTTCGTTCCGGTCGTCTGCTCCCTGGCCGGCGACCGCGAGGGCCACGTCTTCAACGTCAACGCCGACACCGTGGCGGAGCGCATCGCGATCGCGCTCAAGGCGCAGAAGCTGATGTTCCTGACCGGCGTGCCGGGCGTGCTCCGGGACCGGAACGACCCGTCCTCGCTGGTCACCTTTGCCGACCCCGACGACCTGACGCAGTTGATGGAAGCGGGCGCGCTGGCCGGAGGGATGCGGCCCAAGGTCGAGGCCTGCATCCGGGCGGCGACCAGCGGCGTCGAGCGCACCCACATCATCGACGGCCGGGCGCCGGATTCGCTCCTCCAGGAGGTCTTCACCGGGGCGGGCGCCGGGACGATGATCGTCGGGAAGAAGGAGAAAGACACCTACGTCGGGGCCGAGCTTGCGGAATGAAGTCGAGCTCCTGAAGGAGCTGGTGGCCTGTCCCTCGGTCAGCGGCGACGAGGACGCGATTGCCCGGCTGGTGGAGAGCACCGTCCGGGCGTGGGGGCTCGACGTGGTCCGCGACGACACCGGCGTCAAGGTGATGGTCGAGACCGGGCGTCCGGGTCGCACCCTGGCCTTCATTTCCCATCTCGACGTGGTCCCGCCGGGCCAGGGGTGGACTCGCGATCCGTTCGTCCCGACCATCGAGGGTGATCTCCTCTACGGCCGCGGCTCCGGCGATGCCAAGGCCTCGGTGGCCACCATGCTGCTTGCCGCGCTCGACTTCGCGGAGCGACGGGGCGATGCCGCTGGGACGCTCGTCGTGGTGCTCGGCTTGGGCGAGGAGACGAAACACACTTCGATGGGGCGCGCCGTCGCCACCCTGCCGCCGATTTCGGCCACCGTCGTCGGAGAGCCCACCAACCTGGCGATCGCGATTGCCCAGCGGGGGCTGATGATGGTCGACCTGGTGGCCCGCGGCGATCAACGCCATGCCGGCTACGCGAGCCAGGGCGGCTTCGTCAACGCCATCACCGAACTGGCCAAGGACCTCGTCAAGCTGCCGGCCCTCCTGGCCGAGCGGGATCATCCGATTCTCGGACTCACCACCGTCACCGCCACGATGCTCGAGGCCGGGGTCAGTCGGAACGTCACGCCGCCGGTGGCCAAAGCGGTGCTCGACATTCGGAGCACGCCGGCCTGGGACCATTCCGAAATCGGGCCGGCGCTGAAGGGTGCGCTGGGGTGTGAGGTGGTGGTCACCTCCGAGCGGCTGGTGCCATGCGAAACCCCGGCGGACTCGAAGCTCCTGGCCGCCGCCCGGCGGGTTTCGCCCCAGGTGGAGACGTTCGGCAGTCCGACTTGCTCCGACTGGGTCTTCGTCCGCCACACCGACGCGATCAAGTGTGGACCGGGCACCAGCCGACGGTCGCACACGGCCGACGAAGCCGTCGACCTTCCCGAGGTCCGGGCCGCCCGGTCGTTCTACCGCGCGCTGGCCGAGGAGTATCTCCGATGAAGACCCTCTGGTCACAGGCGGTGGCGCCGGACGAGTTGATGCTCCGATACACGGTGGGCGAGGATCGCCACTGGGACGGCTACCTCCTCGAGTGGGACGTGATCGGCAGCCTTGGCCACGTCGAGGGGCTCCACGCCTCCGGGTTGCTGACGCGGGCGGATCGCGATCGACTCCGCCGTGGCCTCCGCTCGGCGTTCCGGGCGGTCCAGGCCGGTACTCTCGTGATCGGGCCCGAGCACGAGGACGCGCATTCGGCGGTGGAGACCTGGCTGACCCGTCGGATCGGGCGGGCCGGCGAGCGGGTGCACACCGGGCGGTCGCGCAATGACCAGGTTGCCTGCGACATCCGGCTCTTCCTCAAGGACCGGCTCCTCCGCCTCGAGATCCTGGCGCTGGCGGTGGCGGGTGACCTGCTCCACTGGGCGGCTCGGCATCGGGCCACGCTCTGGCCTGGCTACACCCACCTCCGGCCGGCCATGCCGTCGAGCGCGGGGCTCTGGGCGGCCGCGTTGGCCGAGGGGCTCCTCGATACGGTCGAATCGCTCGACGCGGTCTGGCGGCAGGTCGACCGTTCTCCGTTAGGCAGCGGGGCCGGCTACGGGGTGCCGCTCCCGCTCCACCGGGAGGCGGCGGCCGCGGCGCTCGGGTTTGGCGGGATCGACCACAACGTCGGCCAGGTTCAGAACGGACGCGGCAAACTCGAAGCGGCGGTCCTGTTCTGGTGTGCCCAACTCGGTCACGACCTGGCCAAGCTGTCGGCCGATGTCATTCTCCTCTCGGGGCCAGAATTCGGCCTCCTCCGCCTGCCGGCCCGGTTCGCCACCGGGTCGAGCATCATGCCCCACAAGAAGAACCCTGACGTCTTCGAGTTGACCCGGGGGCGGGCCGCCGCGCTCGAGGGCGACCTCGCGGCGGTGCTGGCCCTTCGGGGCAAACTGACCAGCGGGTACCATCGGGATTTCCAGCTGCTCAAAGAGCCGCTGTTCCGAGGGGTAACCCGGACCGAGGAGATGCTGACGATGATGGGGGCGGTGGTCCCCGCGCTCGAGGCGGTGCCGGAGCGGGGGCTCGAATTGCTCGAGGGTGGCGTCCTCGCCACCGACGAGGCGCTCCGCCGGGCCGAACGCGGGGTGCCGTTCCGGCGAGCGTACCGGGAGGTGGCCGCGGCGCTGCAGCGCGGGGAGCCCCTGGCCGCCCCGACGCCGGCCGAGATCGTGGCCCGGCGGCGTTCGACCGGCGGACTCGGCAAGCTCGATCTGGCGGCGCCGCGGCGGCGATTTGGCGCATTGGCCGACCGGAACGAAGCGGCTCGGGCCCGCTTCCTGGCGGCGGTCAAGTCGCTGGTGGGGAGGGGCCGATGATCCGGGGCGACCGGCGCCAGCGGCATCTCAAGATCCTCGAGCTGATCGAGACGCACGCGATCCGAACCCAGGACGAATTGGCCGACGCGTTGGCGCGGGAAGGTTGGGACCTGACGCAGTCGTCGGTCAGCCGCGATATCGCGGCGCTCAAACTGGTCAAAGTGGACGGGGTCTACCATCGACCGACGGCCACCAAGGCGCCAAGACCGGATCAGGACGAACAACGGATCGTCGAGGGTGTCCTGGCCTACACTCCGGCCGGAGATGTCCTGATCGTGGTCCACACCCCGCCGGGCGAGGCCAACCGGGTTGGTGCGGCGCTCGATCGGCTGGCGTGGCCGGATATTCTGGGTAACATTGCCGGCGACGACACCATCTTCATCGCCACTGGCGACAAGGCCGGTCAGCGGCGGGTCATTCGTCAACTGGCGGGTCTGGTGGGCCGGAGCACGCTCTCGGCCTGACGCGCCATCGGATCGGCTCCGACGTCCATCCCCCTTCCGTCCACCCTTCCCTCCGGAGGACGACCTTGGACCCTCTGATGCTGGTGGCCCGCATCGTTCACGTCGCGCTGGGCGTCTTCTGGGGCGGCGTCGTGGTGTTCAACGCCGTGTTCCTCGGCCCTTCGTTGGCCGAGGCGGGTCCGGACGGGGCCCGGGTTTCCGGCGGCTTGATGCGGCGGCGGTTTCTCGACGTCCTGCCGACGACGGCCGTTCTCACGATCCTCTCCGGCGGGTATCTCCTGTGGCGCGTGTCGGCCGGCTTTGCACCCGCGTACATGGGATCCCGCGGCGGCATCGCGTACAGCGTCGGGATGTTGGCGTCGCTGGTGGCGCTGGCGCTTGGTCTGGGTGTGCTCCGCCCGTCAATGCTCCGAGCGGCCGCCCTGAGTCAGGCGGCCGCTCAGGCCAACCCCGAGGCGCGGGCCGGGATGCTCGCCGATGCGCAGGCCCTTCGCGGCCGGGCGGGACGGGCGGGGCAGGTGGTGGGGTGGTTGATCGGCGTTGCCGTGGCAACCATGGCGGTGGCTCGCTACCTGTAGCCACCGCCGAGCGCGCGAGCGGCGGGATCGTCGAAGGGTTCCCTCAACGGGCTCGGGAGTCCGGGCCCGTCACAGACCATCCGCCCATCCCGCCCGGCGGGGGTCCGTGCTCGCATTGAACCGGCCGGTCGCCCGGTCCTTCCAGCAGATCTGATACGAACCGGTCCGCCATTCGTAGGGCGCCAGCGGCTTGACGCGGATTCCTCGTTTGGCCAACCCGGCCGCCATCCCGGGTGGCAGCCGGCTCTCGACCTCCAACACGTAGTCGTCCTGCAGCGGCCAGCATCGGGGGGCCATCGTCGTGGCGACCGGGTCCTTGCCGTAGAGCAGCAGATGCGCGAGCGCCTGAGGGATCGTCCGGGTCGGAGCGCCGGGCGTGCCCATCCCGAGCACCGGCTGCCCGCCCTCGAGGACGAAGGTGCTCCCCATGATCAGGCTGATCCGGCCACCCCCGGTGAGCCATCCCGACATCAGGCCGTTGAGCGACCAGTCCACGTGACTTCCCGTCATCGCGACCCCGCCGACCACCGCGCCCGGGATCCCGCCGGTCTGCATCGTGTTGAGCACCTGGGCCCAGTTGCCGTGTTCGTCGACGACGCTCAACTCGCAGCTGCCAAGGCTTGGCTCGTGGCGTTGGAGGGGAGGCGCCTCGCCGACGCCGGCGGCAAACAGCGAGGCGGCGCCGCCGCTCAGTCGCACGTGCTCAGTCAGATCGATCTTGGGCTGGCCCTTGAGGATCAACCGGGCGATGTGAGCGTGGTAATCCGCCGAAAGCCAGGTGTCGTATGGGACCTCGAACAGCTCGGGGTCCTGCATCCGACCGAGTTCCCGGTCGACCCATCGCAGGGCGTGGGCCCAGAGGTAGAGCGCCTCGGGGGATTCGAACGGGTCTCCGATCGTCGCGATGCGCATCTGCTGCAGCAGGCCCAGAAAGAAGGCGCAGGTCACGCCGCACCGTTCGGGCGGGGGCATTTGGACCACTTCGCGGTCGCCGACTCGGTAGCGGAGCGGATCCTGCCAGCGCGGTGGTACCGCGGTCATGTGTTCCGGCTTGATCCGCCAGCCGAGTCGGTTGGCCTCGGCGACGAACTGCCGGCCCCACTCACCGGTAGTGAAGTAGTCCGGGCCCTCGCTCCCGAGGGCGGCCAGCGTCCGGCCAAGGGCTGGGTTCCGGAACCGTTCGCCAACTTGCGGCAGGAAGCCGTTCGGCATGAACAGGTCTCGGCCCTCCGGCAGGTAGGTGGTCGACTGCCGGTCCATTTCCAGTTCGGCGTACTCGAATCCGTGGACGAGGTGTCCCGCCTCGGCGGCGGTGGCGGCCGGTTGGCAGAGGTCGCGCCAGGGTCGGACCCCGAACCTCTGGTGGATGGCGCCGAGGCCAGGCACGAAGCCGGGAATGACGGCGATGGCTCCCTTGCCCGCGGCCGCGAAACCGCCGAGCCCGGCGGGGAGGACCCGAAATGGCGGCAGCCCGGGCACGATGGTACCGGTGCTGTTCAGCGCCCACGGCTTCTGGGTCTTGGCGTCCCAGTACAGGCAGGTCACCGCGCCGCCGTGGTTGGTCATGTGGGGCTCGACGGTGGCGCTCATCAGGGCGCCAGCCACCACGGCGTCGGCGGCGTTGCCCCCGGATCGGAGCACGTCGAGCATTGTCCTGGTGACGGCCGGATGGCTGCTCGACGCGGCCGCGCGTTTCCCCCGGGCCACCGGCTTCGGTCCAAGTCTGGGGAGCGGCTCCGGCTCCTGCTCCGAGGGGGCCGAGCGGCCCATCGGTGGGATGCCGGCCGCCGCCGCGCCGCCGGCGACCTGTTGCAGGAAATCTCGTCGAGTGGTTTCGCCCACGGCCGTCCTCCTGATGTCGGGTGGTGTGATCGGACCGTCGGCCTGCGATTCGGGCAGTTGGAAGCCCCAGGTCGTTCCGGTTGTGCCTCGAGGCCTCGGGAGGTCCGGGCCTCGAGGCCCCGCCCGGTGCGGATCCGGGCGGGGTGCCAGCCCTTCGGTCTAGAAGTTCTGGTTGTTGTTCTTCTCGACGTTGGGCAGCGGGAGGCACTTGGCGCTGCCATGGTTGCCGCCCCACCGATACGGGCTGCCCGCTGCCGGATCCAGCGGCAGGTTGAACCGGATCCGGTCCCAGACCCGATGTCCGTCGAGGAAGAACTGGCGGCGACGTTCTTCGATGACCTGGTTACGGATCTCGGTTGGGTCCGAACTGGAGAATGGATCGAGCCCGTTGGCGGTGTGGAGGGCGTTGATGATGTCGACCGCCGCCTGCCCGCCCTGGACCTCGGCGATGATCAGCTGCGCCTCGGCATAGGTCGCGAGGGCAAACGGGCTGGCCTCAGCCGGGTACTTGGTCTGCGTGTAGCGGGGCTGGGTGAGGACCGGAGCTTGCGGAACGGCCGTGACTCGCGGATCCGGTTTGCCATTCCACCGGACGTCGTAGTAGTTCGGGCCGAGGGTCGCGACACCGGTGCGATTCACGTTGGTGAAGATCTGGTTCTCTCGAAGGGTGCTTCCGGTTCCCCGGGTGGCGTTCCGGAGGTAGCCGGCTGGCACCGCCTGAGCGTCGGCCACCGCGTCGGCGGTCTTGGCCTGGTTGATGCGGGCCCGCGCCCGGCCGACCCGTGCCATGTTGGCGATATCGGTCGCCGCGGCGGCCGACGCGGCGGGTACCGCCTGAGCCGCGGTAAGGGCCTTGGTGAACTTGCCTTCGGCGATGGCGAAGACCTGGGCGGGGGTGAGTTCCGGTCCGCCGTCGAGCGCCATCGAGCAGAAACCCTCGCCAAGCAGGATGTGGCTGTAGCCGGAGTAGGCGGCCGCCGTGGCGATCAACAGGTTGCGGTTGGCCACCTCGGTGTCAGTCCATCCCTCCAGCGCGGCGAGGACCTTGTCGGCGAACCAACGGGCCGACGACAGGGGGACATACACCCCCACCGACCCGTTCGAGGTGCAATCGGTGACGGCGTACTGTCCCGAAAAACCACCCGCGGGGTCGGGCTGGTGGCTGTCGAGCGAGAACATCTGGGTGGCCCCGAGGCTGTTCAGTTCGTTCGCCAACAGTCCGGTGCTCAGGATATAGGTCCCGAGGGCGCACTCGAACTGCGCCTGCACGCTCGAGGTCAGCAGGGCCGCTTGGGCGGGATCGTCGAACAGCGCGGGCTCGCTGACACGATCCTGTGGGTCGACGGCAATGATGTCGTCGAAAGTGCTCTTGCAGGCTGACGTCGTGAGCGCCGCTCCGAGCACCAGCGTCTGGAGGTGCCGCCGGAAGCGCTTCAGCGTCGCGGTCGAATTCGACATGAGGGTTACTCCCCAGGAGCCAAGGGTGGCGCGGTGGGCCATGCCCACGGTGCGATCGTCGGGGCGCATCAGAACGTCACCCGAATGGTGCTGATCAGCTGGAACGGCATCGGGACCGCCTGGAACGCTTCCTGATTGTGCTGGGCGGTGTAGACGTTGCCGAGCTCGGGGTCGGGCCCGAGCTTGAAATTGCTGAACGTGTGAATGTTTCGGGCCGCGACGCTGATCTGCGCGCTGGTGCCGCCGAGGTACTGGGCCCAGCGCTCCGGCAGCCGGTAGCTCGCGGAGATCTGACGGATCTTGAGGAACCTCGCCTCCGGGGTCGAGAAGACGCCGAAGTTGTTCACCAGCATGTCGGCGGCGCCGAGCAGGTCGGTCGCGGGGTCGACGTTGGCCTCGCAGGTCCGGAGGATCTGACACTGAATCGCGATATCGGCGCTGAAGTTCCGTCCGCCGGTCTTGAAATCCGCGATGCCGCTCAACGTCAGCCGCTCGAACAGCTGAATCGTGGTGTTGAGGGCGCCCTCGTAGTTGGGGAGCGGCTGGCCGCCGTAGATGGCGGGAGCCTGGGCGCAGGGGACCGGGGTGCCGCCGGGATGGCCGTTATCGACCCCGGGGTCACACATGATGTTGGTGGGTTGCCCGTTGGTGCCGAGCTCGGCGCTGACGACCTTCTTATAGAAAAACGAGGCGACCGGGAAGCCCTGCCGATGAATCTGGTTGATCCCGACGCCCGTGATGTCGCCGACGCCACCCATGTCGGTGATCTCGTTGCGGGTATGGGAAAGGCTGAACGACAAGTCCATCTTCAGATTCCGCTTCGAGATCGGGGTGCCGTTCAGCTGCAGCTCCCACCCGCGATTCAGGACCTGACCGATGTTGACGAACTGGACGCCGAGGCCGAATCCCTCCGACGGTGCCACCGATTTGCCGAGGATGGCGTCGTTGGTCTTCTTGTCGAAGTAGGTGAAGTCGATTCCCAGTCGATCGTCGAACAGACCCGCCTCGAAGCCGACCTCGATCTCGGCGCCACGTTCCGGGCCCAGGGTCGGGTTGCCGAAGAACTGGGGCCGGACGGCCGGGGTGCCGCCCGGGCCGGGCACGGCCTGGTAGCTGCGGAGGGCGGCGAACTGATCAGGCTGCTGGCCGGACCGGCCGTAGGCGCCGCGGAGCCGGAAGGTGCTGGCCAAGCCGCTGGGCCAGAACGGCTCGTCGCTGACGACCCAGGAGGCGCTGACTTTCGGGTAGGTCACCAGGTCGAAGTCGGCCCCGAAGGCGCTGTTGTCGTCCGCGCGGATCGCGCCGGTCAGGAAGAATCGGTTGTTGAAGCTGAGCTGCTCCTGGACGTAGACGCCGATGGTCTTGTTCTCGATGAACGTCTCGGTCGTGTTCCGGGTCGCCGTGCTGGAAATCGTCGAGACGCCCGGGGCGGGGAACCCGGTTCCGGTCAGGGTCTGGATCTTCTGGAACTTCCGATAGAACTGGACGCCAGCCGAGGTCTTCGTCCCGATCTTGGCCGTCAGGTCCTTGGTGGCCGTGGCGTTGTAATCGAAGGTGGTTGCCGTGATGTCCCGCCGGGCAATCCCCTTGCCACCCTGCGCGGCCGTGGCGGTGAAGAACTGGGCCGCAAACCCGGTCAGGAACGGATTGGTGGTCGTCGATGCCTCATTGAGCTCGTCGACCCCGACGTTGAGGCGCTGGTTGAGCCAGCTGGTCGGTGAGTGGTTCAGCTGTATGCCGCCGGTGGTGCGCGCCACGTCTTCGACCTGGGAGAGGTAGACCCGGGCCACTTCTGGCGGATAGGTCAGGAACCCGCGGTTCCGAGTCCCCAGGAGGAGCGGGTAGGGCGCGTAGACGCCGCGCATCAGCTCGGTCGGCGGAATGTTGATGAGCGACGAGGTGTAGGCCCCGTTGACGCTGATGGTCAGCTTCGGGGTGACGGTGGCCTGCAGATTGACCCGCCCGTTCCATTTCTTGGCGCTGTTCGGGCGGAGGACGCCTTCCTCGCCGTCGTAGGATCCCGCGATGAAGTACTGGACGCCCTGATTGCCGCCGGTGATGTCGAGGGCGTAGCGCTGGGACGAGCCGTTCTGGAAGATCGGCCGGCCGCTGTCGGTCTCCTGCTGGACCAGATTGAGGGTCTTGATGGCGCCGCTGCCGTCGCGGTAGAAGCTGCGGGTGCGCTCGAACAGCTCCTCGGGGTTCCACATCCAGGCGACACCCTGACCCGTCTCGACGCCGATCTGGGCCCGGCCCTGGGTGCCCTTCTTGGTGATGATCTGAATCACCCCGTTGATGGCCTCGGTGCCGTACAGCGTCGAGGCGGCGGGCCCCTTGATCACCTCGATCGACTCGATCGAGGACGGATCGATGTCGTTGAGGCGGCTGGTCGACCCGAACGCGAACGCGGTGTTGTTCGAGTTGTCGGCGCGAACCCCGTCGATATATACGAGGGGCTGGTTGTTGAGGGAGAGGCTGCTGGTGCCGCGGAGGCGGATCTTCCCGCCGCTGCCGACGGCGCCGGACGTGGCCTGGAGGACCAGGTTGGAGATCCGGCCGTTGAGGACCCCGGCCAGGTCGGCCGCCGGGGCGATCCGATTGACACCCGAGACGTCGAGGCGGGACACGGCGTTCCCGACTGCCCGCTTCTCCTCGCCGCCGGCGGTGCCGGTGACCACCACGTCGCCGAGCGCGAAGATCGAGGCGGCCAGGGTGATGGCCAGGTCCTGCTTGCCGACCTCGGCCGTGACGCTCGTTGGCTTGAAACCGATCATGCTGACCCGCAGCGTGACGGTCGTGCCGGTTACGCCTTGGACGAGGAATCGGCCTCGGCCATCGGTGGAGACGGTCAGGGTCGTGCCGGTGACCGATACCCGGGCGCCCGCGATGGGCACCGAGCGATCGTCCGTCACCGTGCCGGCGATCGTGCCGCCCTGTTGGGCCGCGGCCGGCACGGCGGCCGCGAGCGCGACGATGGCGAACCAGCGGACTGCAGTCGAGGGCATAGCGGACCTCACGAAGGAGCGCGACCACGCGCCCGGGTTGGCGAGTCCTAAAAAATGGGACTCGGAGCCGAAGTATGGCAACGGGCTACGTTAGCGTCTTGATTCCGACCGCGCAAGCGGGGTGGCTCACCAGCCGGTTCCCGGTCCCCGGGGGAATCGAATGGCAGTCCCGAAAATTGGGACGGCTTCTCATCCCAAGGCGTGCGGGATATTATCTCCTGACCCCAACACCGGCCGATCCCATGGCGATGAACCGTCCCTTCCGCCGAGCGCTTCGCCGAGGGATCCCGAGATGACGAAACGGCCCAGCGGTTCCCGTCGCGACTTCCTGTCCACCGCGGCCGTGCTGGTCGCGGCTGGGAGTCGGGTCCCGCCGCAACGGGCGGCCGGTTCGGCCCCCCAGGCGGAGTCCGACCACCGCCAGGATGAGTCCCTGACCACGGTTACGGTCACCGAGGCGGCAAAGATCCATGCGCTGCCGCTACCCCCGAACGCCCCGGCGGAACTGGTGGCCGCCCTGCCCGCTCAAATCGCCGCCGTCAAGGCGGTTCGGGCCGTGCCGCGGCCGATCGACCTGCAACCGGCGATCGTCTTCGATCCACGACTCCCCGGCGTCCCGTACCCCAGCCAGGCAAACCGGGTGGTGCTCCATCCGGGCCGAACGGTTCCCCTGCCATCGAAAGATGAAGACATCGCGTTCGCGCCGGTGATCCAGCTGGCCCGCTGGATTCGGAGCCGCCAGCTCACCAGCCGGCGACTGACCGAGATTTACCTCGACCGGATCAAGCGGATTGACGGCAAGCTCCTGAGCTGGATCACCGTGGCCGAGGACCTGGCCCGCCGGCAGGCCGACCGGGCGGACCAGCAGATCAAGGCCGGCCGCTACCGCGGATCGCTCCACGGCATCCCATACGGGATCACGGACCTGTTCGACACGGCGGGCCGCGCCACCACGTGGGGCGCGGCTCCCTATCGCGACCGGGTCCCGGACCACGACTCGGCGGTGGTGAAGCAGCTGACCGCGGCCGGGGCCGTTCTGCTCGGTAAGCTGGCGACCGGGGCCCTCGCCAACGGGGCGACCTGGTTCGGAGGCCAATGCCGGAATCCCTGGAACGTCGACGAGCCGGCCGGCGGATCGAGCACGGGTTCGGGGTCGGCCACGGCGGCCGGACTCTGCGCCTTCTCGATCGGCACCGACAGCCTGGGTTCGATCCTGAACCCGGCCGAGCGATGCGGGGTCGTCGGCCTTCGTGCCACCTTCGGGCGAGTGCCCACGGCCGGCGCGATGCCGCTGACCCCCAGTCTCGATCGGATCGGGCCGCTCACCCGAAGCGTCGAAGATGCGGCCCTCGTGCTCGCGGCGATCCACGGGCCCGACCCGACCTCGGCGACGTCGATCGACATGGGATTTTCGTATGAAGCCGCGATCGACCTCCGCCGGATCGTGGTGGGCGTGGCCCCCTCGTGGTTCCAGCAGGTGGGCTTCGGGCCGGGTGCCTCGGTCCCAACCAGCGCGGCCCATCACGGTGCCCTCGAGGCCCTTCGAGGGCTTGGCGTCCGGGTGGTCGACGTCGAACTGCCGAACCGGCCGTACTTTGCGCTGATCAACAACCTGATGGTCGAGGCCGCCGCGGTGTTCGAGGAACTGGCACTGAGTGGGCGCGATCGAGAGCTGCCGGAAGACAACGCCACCGCCTGGCCGCAAAGCTGGCGCCAGATCCGGTTCCTTTCGGCCGTGGACTACCTCCAGTTCGAACGGCTCCGCCGCCAGATCATGATCGACTTCGGGCGGATCTTCGAGCGGGTCGACCTCCTGTTCGGTCCCACATACGGCAGTTTCGAGTTGCTGATGGCGATGAACTTCACGGGCCATCCGGGGCTTGGCCTGCGGGCCGGTTTCGTCGAGACGCCGACCCGAGGCCTCGGCTCGGTGCCAATCGATCCCGCTGGCCCGAAGCACCGGGTGACCCAGAACGTGGCGTTTCACGGCCGCCTCTACGAGGAGGGGAAGATGCTCGCCGTAGCAAGGGCGCTCGAGGCGAAGCTTGGCGTGGCCGCGGCACGGCCTCCGCTCGACTAACGGTTTCCGGCCACTTCACGACGACCAAGGAACGACGATGACGGAGCGACGACGTTTTCTTCAGACCGCGGCGCTGGGCCTGGCCGCGGCGACCACCCGCCCCCGGTCGTACGCACTCGCGGAGCAAAGTCAGCCCGGTGATCCGCCGCCGGCCCGGTTCGGCCGGAAGCCCGGCGCGACGGGCACGAAGGGGATGGCCATCACGTCCCACCCCCTCGCCACGCGGGTCGCCACCAACGTGCTCCGCAACGGGGGCAACGCGTGCGACGCGGCGCTGGCGGCCTCGGTGGCCCAGACGGTCTGCGAGCCCCACATGACGACCATCACCGGCGTCCTGAGTCTCCTCTATCACGACGCCGCCAGCGGGAAGACCACCTACGTCAACGGCGGGATGAACGTGCCGCTGGCCGGGCTGGCCGGGTTTTCCCCCGCGGATCTCCGGACCGGCCGGGGGGTCGGCGTCCCGGGGTTCTGGGCCGGATTCGAGGCCGCCCTGGCGCGTCACGGATCGAAGCCCCGTTCGGAGCTGCTGGCTCCGTCGATTCGGCTGGCCCGGGAGGGGTTCCCGATCCATCCGTTTCTGTATGGCGAGATGTTCGCTCAGCTCGACTCCATCGGGCTCACCGAGGCTGGTCGGCGGATCTTCATGCCGGATGGGGCGTTGCTTCCGCCGGGGGCGCTTCTCAAGCAGGTGGAGGCCGCGGCCACCCTGGAGCGCCTCGCGGCCGACGGCAGCCAGTACTATTACCACGGTGAGTTCGCCCGCCAATTCTCGGAAATCGTCAAGGCCGCGGGGGGCGTGATCACCCAAGAGGACTTTGCCCGCTACGAGGCTCGGTGGCAGGAGCCGGCCCGAAGCAGCTATCGGGGCTACGAGGTGATGGCATCTCCGCCGCCGGACAACGGGGGCACTCACATCATCGAGGCCCTCAACATGGTGGAGTTGCTCGACGTGGCCCGATGGGGTCCCCCGACCGACTCGCCGGAGACACTGTACCACCTCGTCAGGATCACCAACGAGGTCATGATCGCGGGCGGGCGGCAGACCGATCCGGCCAGTCATCGGGTTCCGCTCGACGTCATCGTGTCGAAAGAGTACGCCAAGATGCGGCTCGACCTGCTGCGGATGGCGGACCCCGGCGGCGAGGCCCGACCCGCCCCGCCGCCCGGGAGCAACCACGTCACGGTGGCCGACGCCAAGGGAAACGTGGCCACCATTCTCCACTCGGTGATGGCGCTCCCGTGGACCAACGGTCTGTTCGTGGGCGGTTTCGGCATCGCGGCGTCGGGTGGGCACTTCCTCCGGGTCATGCCAAAGCCCGGTCAGCGTGCCTCAGCGTACGTGGCTCCGAACATCATCTTCCGGGGCGGCCGGCCGGTGCTGGCCTCGGGTTCGCCGAGCGTTGGGCTCATTGCCAATGTGCTGCAGAACACCATCAATCACCTCGACTTCGGGATGCCATTGGAGCAGTCCGTGCACCGCCCGCGGTTCGGCGGTGGTTCCATGGGGCTGGCCGGCGCGAACTACATCGAGGTCGATCTCGACGAGAAGGTCCGCAAGGCGGTCGCGGCGCGCGGGGTCGCGTTCCATCCCGTCAGTCCGTGGCACTTCATGAACGGCAGCTTCGAGGGGATCGCCTTCGGCGCCAATGGCGTCATGACGGGGTGCGGCGACCCTCGCCGGAACAGTCATGCGGAGGCGGTGTGATCCGCCCCCGACCGTGGGCGACGATCGGGGCGTTGCTCGCGATCGGCTGCGGCCCGGGGCGCCCGCCGGAGGCGGCCCCGGCCCCGCGGCCGGCGTCGGTCGTCGCGGCCATCGCCGAGCGGTACCTGGCCGAACAGCGGGCGGCGCAGGCGGCGATGCCGGACTACTCCCTGGCCAGGCTCCGCCGGGTGGCCGACACCGCCAGTAACTGGCTGGCGGTGCTGGGTCGACTCGACGATGCCGGCCTGACCGCGGAAGATCGGATCTCTCGCGATGTCCTCCGCTGGGAGGCGGAGAAGCTGGTTCAGGACACGATCCTGTATTGGTATCAGTTCGACGCGCTGCCGGCGATTTCGCCCCTCCGGACGATTGCCACCCGGCTCGCGGCCCAGCCGCTGACCGCCCCGGCCGATCGGGAGCGGTACCTCGAGCTACTGGACGCGGCGGCGCGAGGGCTGGGCGGCCTCGAGGCCAAGATGCGGGCCCAAGCGGAACGGGGGATCGTCGCTCCCGCCGTCGAGATCGATCGGATCATCCGCTTTCTTCGGTCTCATGTCGGGGTCGGCCTGAAGAGCCCGTTCGCCGGCGCGGACCGGATCGGTGCGCTGCCGCCGGATGAGGGGGCAGCCTTCCAGGCCCGGGTCGCGGCCTCCATCGAGCGCGGCATCAATCCCGCCATCAACTCGCTGATCGGGTATCTCGACACCACCTGGCGAGCCAAGGCCCCGGAGGCCGTGGGGATGGGTCAGTACCCCGGGGGCCTCGAGGCCTACCGGAGACTGGTTCGGCGGGAGACGACGCTCGATATCAGCCCCGAGGCGATTCACGCCCTGGCGCTGGCCGCGATGGATACCCTGGAACGCCGGATGCAAGCGGTTCGTGACTCGCTCGGGTTTCGCGGCACCAAGGAGGAGTTCCACGCTCAGCTCCGGAAGGATCCGCGCTTCTTCGCGAAGACGCCCGCGGAGGTCGGCCAGCGGCTGATGGCCTATGCCGAGCGGCTCGAGCCGGTGATGCATCGGGCGTTCAACGGACGGCCCCGGGCTCCCTATGGGGTTCGCCGCCTCGATCCGGCCCTCGAGCCGTCAATGACGTATGGCTACTACAATTGGCCCCTCGGCGACGACCCGAAGGGCTACTACAACTTCAACGGTTCGGATCTCGATCAGCGCTCCCTGCTGATGGCGGGCGCCATCGCCTTTCACGAACTGATCCCCGGGCATCATTACCACATCAACCGCCAGCGCGAAAACGTCCGGCTGCCGCCGTTTCGGCGGACCGCGTTAGCCACCGGGTACACGGAGGGTTGGGGCGAATACGCCTCGTCCGTCGTCGCCGCCGAACTGGGAATGTACCGGGACGGTTACGAGATCTACGGCCGCTTGGTCTTCGACGCCTTCTTCATTTCCCGGCTGGTGGTCGACACGGGGATGAACTGCTATGGCTGGCCGCGGTCGCGGGCCATGGCGTATATGCGGGAGCACACCCTGGAGTCGGACCTCCAGATCGACTCGGAGACGCTTCGCTACTCGATCCGGTCTCCGGCTCAGGCGCTGGCCTATCGGATGGGCCGGGAGGCGATCGTCGGATTTCGGGCCAAAGCGATGCGGGAGCTGGGTTCCCGGTTCGACCTGGCCACGTTCCACGACGTCGTTCTCGACACCGGGTCGCTGCCGCTGTTCCTGCTCGAACGCGAGGTCGATCGCTGGATCGCCAAAGGGGGCGTCCGCTAAGTCATCGGACGCCCCCCGGGGCTGTCGCATCCGACCCCGGGTCGTTCAGGGAATGACCGGAAGCAGGATGTGGGACGGATAGCGGCTCGAGTGATGGACGGTGTTGCGCTGCGTCACCCACGTCGTTTCGTCGTAGTTGTTGCCTCCCGTTCCGAGATTCCGGTCCCACCGCGGGAAGTTGCTGCTCGACACCTGTACCCGGATCCGGTGCCCAGGTTTGAAATAGAGACTGGTGGCCTCGAGATCGATCTCCACCCGGTATACCTGGTCCTGCTCCATCCAGACCTTCCGATGGTACCCCTCCCGATACCGCATCCGTTGGATCCCCTCCTGGACGTTGTAGGCCGTTCCGTCGGGATGGACGTCCACGAGCTTGGCGGTGAAGTCGGTGTCCTTGGCGCTCGAGGATACGAAGAGGACCATTTTGAGCGGGCCGGTGACCTCGACTCCCTCGGCCAGGGGCGGCGTGGTGTAGACCAGCACGTCGTGGCGAATCTCGACCTCGCGCTGGTTGGCGGGCCCGTCGAACACCCGCTGGCCCCGAGCGCAGGCGGCGCAGACGCTACCGCCGATGGTCCAGACCGGATTGGCCGGGTCGAAGGTGAATCGATCGGTGGGTTCGGTGCGGGGCACGGTGGTCGACAAGGTGCCGTCGCCATGGCGGCTGTTGGCGCCCCCGCCGCTATGGAGGTAGTACGGGGTCCACCGGGTCCGGGCCAGCGGCCACTCGTCTTCGCCCCGCCACTGGTTGCGGCCCATGACGAAGATCTGAACCTTCTTCATGGAGGTGATGTCGTTGGGCTGGTCGCGGAGCCAGCGATCGTACCAGCGGAGGTAGGTTCCCCAGTAGTCGATGCGGGCGTCGCCGAAGTCGACCTCACCGACCACGGTGCGGTCGGACACGCTCTCCGACCGACAGTGCGTCACGGGTGACATGATCACGAACTGGTTGTCGCGTGCCGTGGGGCTGACGGCGCCGGTTCGGTACGCGTTGAACTCGGTGAACGTGTCCTGCGCCCCGAAGTCGTACCAGCTGTTGATGTGGAGCGCGGGGACGTCGAAGCGGTCGCCGTCCCGGACGTAGCCGAACTGGTCCCACCACGGATCCGTCAGCTCGCGGGCAATCAGGTCCTCGTAGTCGCTCGGCGGCGCGCCGGCCGCCCGGAGGATGTCGCGAGTGGGGAGGTGCCAGATCCACTTGGCCATGTCGAACTCCGGCAGCTTCCGGTCGGTGTTGTAGTACGGCACCGCCTGCAGGAATTCCTCCCGGGTCATGTGTGGCGGTGGCCGCCAGAAGTGCCGGGTGCCGTTGCCCCAGAACCACCCCGAAGCGGACGCCAGTTCCCAGGCACCCCCGAAATAGACCCCGAAGTTGTGATAACGGCCGCCGATCGGACCGACCGAACTCCCGGCGGCCTGGGGAATCTGGGCCGCGAGGTGGGGCGGTCGAGTGCGGGCCATCATGATCTGGGTGTCGCCACCGTAGGAGCAGCCGTAGGTCCCCACCTTGCCGTTGGACCAGGGTTGCGCGGCCAGCCATTCCACCGTGTCGTAGCCGTCCTCCTGGTCGCCGCCCTGGACGACGAACCGTCCCTCCGACTCGAACCGGCCCCGGGTGTCCTGGACCGCGACGACGTAGCCCTGACCGGCGAAGATGGCCGGAAACTGATTCGGGCGTCCGTGGTAGCCATTCTTGTTGTACGGTGTCCGCATCAGCACGACCGGCAGCTTGCCGGTGGCTCCGACCGGGTGGTACAGATCGGTCGACAGCCTGACGCCATCCCGCATCGGCACCATCACGCTCCGTTCGAGGCGGGCTTGATGACGGGGCGTCGGTGGGGCGATCGGCCCGGACTGCGCGGTGGCCGTGGCCGCGCCGAGGGCGACGGACACGACGAGAGGGAAGCGCATGCGGAGTCTCCTACGGGATCGGGGCGGGGACGGACGCGTCAACACCGGCCAAGTATAGAGCGGCACTTGGAGAGCGGGAATATGTCGCCGCCTGCAGACCCGAGCCGGCCGAGGATTTGACAGATCGTTCCGGGCATCCGTAGGTTCCCCGTCCCTCGACGGCCCCGCCATGAACCTCGCCGACCATCTCGCGCCCGCCGACATTCACCTGTCCCTCCGGGGCACGACCAAATCCGCAGTTCTGTCCGAACTCGCGGATCTGCTTGGCCTTGGTACGGAGGACGGGCTCGCGATTCGCCGAATCCTGAGCCACCGGGAGGACTCCGGTTCGACCGGGATCGGTCGTGGAGTGGCGGTGCCCCATTGTCGGACGCCCCTGGTCAAGCGGCTCCGGGTCCTCTATGGGCGGCGGTCGGGTGGGGTCGACTGGGGCGCCATCGATGGGGCGCCGGTGGAGCACTTCTTCCTTTTGGTGGCGCCGCCGATCGAGGCGTCGAACGAGTACCTTCCGGTCCTCGGTCGAATCGCCAAGCTGGTCAAGGAGCCTGACGTTCCCGAGCGGCTCTCGGCCGCGGCATCCGTCGCCGATCTTCGCCAGCTTTTCGCGGAACGAGGGGGCTAGGCTTCAGGGTGCCACTCGAGACGGTCCTGATCATCGACGACGAGCCGCAGATCCGCCGGGCCGTCCGCCACGCGTTCGAAGACGATCGAATCCGGGTCGTCGAAGCGGCCAACGGGCGGGACGGCGTCGACCGAGCGGCGGCCGAACGGCCGGACCTGATCATCCTCGACCTCGGCCTACCCGATCTAGCCGGGATCGAGGTCTGCCGCGAAATCCGGAAATGGTCCGACGCGCCGATCGTGGTGCTCTCGGCCCGGGATTCCGATGACGAGAAGGTGGCGCTCCTCGACGCTGGCGCCGACGACTACGTCACCAAACCGTTCAGCACCCCCGAACTCAAGGCCCGGGCCCGGGCCGTCCATCGTCGGGTGCCCCGCGGCGCCTCGATCGAGACCCGCCTGGCCATCGGCGACATCGTCATGGACCTGGCGGCTCGGGTCATTACCCGGCAGGGGGAGCCGGTGCACCTCACGCCGATCGAGTGGGAGCTCTGCCGGGTGCTGATGAGCCACGCCGGCAAGACTCTGACCCATCGGCAGCTGTTCCGGGAAGTGTGGACCGGTCGCGCCTTCGGTGATGCGCAGCAGTACCTTCGGGTCTACGTCGGCAACCTGCGGCGGAAGCTCGAGACCGATCCGGTCCGCCCGAAGTACATCCGGACGGAACCGGGGGTTGGATATCGCTTCGCCACCCATGGGGAGGTCGAAAGCTCGTCGTGATCCGGATCCGGTGGAGTCACTGGGGCATCTGGCTCGTCGTCTTCGTCCTGACGACCGCCGCGCTGCTCGCGGTGCGGAGCCGGCTCGACAAGGCGCACGTGGCACTTCTCTACCTGCTCCTCGTGCTGGCCGCGAGCGTCGCCGGCGGGCGGGGGCTCGGGTTGGTTGTGGCCGGGGTGGCTTTCCTCGCTTTCAACTGGCTCTTCCTCGAGCCGTACGGCACGTTCACCATCGCGGATCCGCTCGACTGGCTCGTCCTGGTGACGTTCCTTGTCGTCGGCGGGGTGGCCGCCCAGATAGTCCACTTGCTCCGCGCCGAGACGGCGGAGGCGCGCCAGCGGACTGAGGAGGTCGACCGGCTAGCCTCGCTGGGTGCTCGAACGTTGGCGCATCCCCGAGCCGCCGACGCGCTGGCCGCGCTGGCCGACATGATCCGGTCGACGCTCTCGCTCCGCGAGTGTCGGATCAGGGCCACCACCGATCTGGGGGCCTCCACTGATGAGATCGTGCCGTGGGTGGCCCAGACCGGTCTGGCGGCGGCACGATTGGCGGATGGCACCGTGCGCCTGGCCGAGTCGGCCGATCCGGACTCACTCCTCGGCGACGCGGTGACCCTCCTGTTGCCCCTCAGCGCCGGTGACACCGTGGTCGGTGTGCTCGAGCTGGTTTCCGATCGGCCGATTGCCCTCGATCAGAAGCGGCGCCAGTTCCTCGCCGCGCTCCGCTACTACGCCGTCCTCGGTGTCGAGCGGGTCCGCCTCGAAGCGGAGACGGCCAACGTGGCCGCGCTGCAGGCCGCCGATCGCCTCAAGGACGCGGTGCTGGCGGCGGTGTCGCACGATCTCCGCACGCCGTTGACCACCATCAAGGCCATGGCCGAGGCCCTGGCCGCCGATGGTGACGAGCGAGCCGAGACGATCAGCGTCGAGGCCGATCGCCTCAATCGCCTGGTGGCCGATCTGCTCGACCTTTCGCGACTTCGGGCGGGCGGGTTTCCGATCCGCCTCGAACTCAATCCGGTCGATGAGCTGGTCGGGGCCGTGCTTCAGCGCGTGGCTGGCATCCTGGGTGGTCGGCGGCTGGTCGTGTCGTTGCCGGCGGATGGCCCCCTGGTGGTTGGCCGCTTCGATCTCGGCCAATCGATCAGGATCCTGGTCAACCTGGTCGAAAACGCCCACAAGTACTCCCCACCGGATGCCCCGATCGAGCTCACCGTCACGGTCGACGGCGGCGACATCGTGATGGCGGTTCTGGATCGAGGGCCCGGCGTGCCGGAATCCGAGCAAGGGCGGATCTTCGAGCCCTTCTATCGTCCCGCGGACGCGCTACCCGACGGCGGCGGCGCCGGCCTGGGTCTGGCCATTGCCCGGTGGCTGGCCGAAACCCAAGGTGGCACACTGCGTTACGAACCGCGAGCAGGCGGCGGCAGCCGCTTCGTACTCCGGTTGCCGGCGGCCCGTTTGGACCACCTCCAGGAGTCTTTGTGATTTCTTAACGGCCGGGGGCCGCTTTCTTGTCCCATCCTCACGCCGTCTTCCCTACGATTCATCGTGGTGGAAGCGGCGTTTCGTGTTTGCGGAGGGTGGAACGATGGGCGATGTGCTCTACGTGCTCGGGACCATCGGCTTCTTTGCGCTGATGATTGGCTACGTCAAGGCCTGCGCGTGGCTGGGTCGCGGCACGGACTCGGCAACGGAGGGTACCGGCCGTGACCATTGAAACGGTGGTGGCGGTGATGCTGGCGATCCTGATCGCCGGCTATCTGGTCTACTCGCTGCTCCGGCCGGAAAGGTTCTGAAATGACCGCCAATGGGTGGCTTCAGATCGCCTTCTTCTCGGTTGCGCTGCTGCTGGTGACCAAGCCGATGGGCGTCTATCTGGTGAAGGTGTACGACGGGTCTTTCCGGTGGCTCGGCTGGCTCGAACGGCCGATCTATCGGGCGCTCGGCGTCGACCCAGCCGAGGACCAGCACTGGACCCGCTATGCCGGGGGCATGCTGTTGTTCAGTCTGGCCGGCATGCTGCTGACCTATCTGGCGCTCCGGGTGCAGCATCTGCTTCCGCTCAATCCCCAGGGCCTCCCGGCCGTGCCCGACCGGCAGGCCTTCGAGACGGCGGCCTCGTTCACGACGAACACCAACTGGCAGTCCTACAGCGGCGAGAGCACGATGTCGTATCTCTCGCAGATGTCGCAGTTGGCATTTCACAATTTCGTGTCGGCGGCGGTTGGCCTGGCGCTGGCCGTGGCGCTCGTGCGGGGTATTGCCCGGAGTTCGGCCGGTCGGATCGGGAACTTCTGGGTCGACTTGGTGCGGGGGACGCTCTACCTCCTTCTGCCCTTCTCGCTCGTCCTGTCCTTCCTGTTCATTCAGCAAGGCGTCATCCAGAACTTCGCGCCCTATCTCGAGGTCACCACGCTCGAGGGTGCCAAGCAGGTCATCGCGATGGGGCCGGTGGCGAGTCAGGAAGTGATCAAGCAACTCGGCACCAACGGGGGCGGCTTCTTCAACGCCAACGCGGCCCATCCATTCGAGAACCCGACCCCGTGGAGCAATTTCTGGTCGATGTTCCTGATCTTCGTCGTTCCGGCCGGGCTGACGTACACCGCCGGCCGGATGGTCGGCAACCAGCGGCACGGCTGGGCACTCTGGGCGGCGATGTTCGTGCTGTTTGCCGGTGGGGTCACCACGGCATACTGGGCCGAGGCCCGGGGCAATCCGATCCACGCCGAGCGGGGTGTCGACCTGGTGGCCTCGGATACCCAGTCCGGTGGCAACATGGAGGGCAAGGAGGTCCGCTTCGGGATCGTCAACAGCGCGCTCTACGCCACCATCACCACGGCGGCGAGTTGCGGCGCGGTCAACGCGATGCACGACAGCTTCACGCCGATCGGGGGTCTGGTGCCCCTCGTCAACATCCAGCTGGGTGAGCTGATCTTCGGCGGAGTCGGAGCCGGGCTCTACGGGATGCTGATGATGGTCATCCTGACCGTGTTCATCGCGGGACTGATGGTCGGTCGGACGCCCGAGTATCTGGGCAAGAAGATCCAGGCGCGGGAGGTCCAGGTGGCCATGCTGTACGTGCTGGTCTTCCCGTTGGTGATCCTTGGTCTCACCGCCGCGGCCGCGGTCTTGCCCGATGGTCTGCAGGGTCTCAACAACGCCGGCCCCCACGGGTTGACCGAGATTCTCTACGCCTTTTCCTCGACCACCGGGAATAACGGCAGCGCCTTTGCCGGCTTGACCGGGTCGACCTACTTCTACAACACGCTGCTTGGCACGGCCACCCTGGTCGGGCGGTTTGCGATGATCGTCCCGATGATCGCGCTGGCCGGATTTCTGGCCGAGAAGAAGCCCGCGCCGGCGTCGGCGGGGACATTCCCGGTCACCACGCCCCTGTTCGTGGGGTTGCTGCTCGGCGTCATCGTGATCGTCGGCGCCCTCACCTTCTTTCCCGTGCTGGCGCTCGGACCCATCGTCGAGCAGCTGCTGATGGTGACGGGGAGGCTGTTCTGACCATGACCATCTCCAGGCGACCTCTGTTCGATCCCCCGATCGTCCGCCGGGCTCTGACCGACGCGGTGCGCAAGCTCTCGCCCCGCCACTTGGTCCGGAACCCGGTGATGTTCGTGGTCTTTCTCGGGAGCCTTTTCACGACCGGGATCCTGATCCGCGACGCGGCCGTCGGCCGCGAGGGCCTTGGCTTTACGCTCCAGGTAACCCTCTGGCTCTGGTTTACCGTCCTCTTCGCCAACTTCGCGGAGGCGATGGCGGAGGGGCGGGGAAAGGCCCAGGCCGACAGCCTCCGGAAGAGTCGGCGCGACACCGTGGCCAAACGATTGCTCGATCCGGCCACCCGGCGTCATGAACCGGTCGCCGCGCACCAACTTCGCTCCGGCGATCTCGTCCTGGTCGAGCCGTTCGACCTGATCCCGGGCGACGGCGAGGTGGTCGAGGGCGTCGCCTCGGTCGACGAGTCGGCCATCACGGGCGAGTCCGCCCCGGTCATCCGGGAGTCCGGTGGCGATCGGTCGGCGGTAACGGGCGGGACGAAGGTGCTCTCTGACTACCTCATCGTCCGGATCACAGCCAACCCCGGAGAGACGTTCCTCGACCGGATGATCGCGTTGGTCGAGGGCGCCTCGCGTCAGAAGACGCCGAACGAAATCGCGCTCACGATTCTCCTGTCGGGGCTGACCCTGATCTTCCTCCTGGCGGTCGTGACCCTCCAGCCGTTCGCGATCTACTCGGGTGGCCCAGCCACCATTCCGGTCCTGATCGCGCTCCTCGTGTGTCTGATCCCAACGACGATCGGCGGGCTCCTCTCGGCTATCGGGATTGCCGGCATGGACCGGATGATCCAGCAGAACGTCATCGCCACCAGCGGTCGGGCGGTCGAGGCGGCGGGCGACGTCAACACGTTGCTGCTCGACAAGACCGGCACCATTACCCTCGGGAACCGCCAGGCAGTGGAATTCGTGCCGATTCCCGGCGTGTCGCTCGAGGAACTCGCCGACCGGGCCCAGCTGGCCTCCCTTCCTGACGAAACCCCCGAGGGACGCAGCATCGTGGTGCTGGCCAAGCAGCAATTCAATCTCCGGGGTCGTCCGGTGAGCGAGACCACGGAACATCAACCGATGCTCTTCGTCCCGTTCACGGCGGCCACCCGGATGAGCGGCGTCGACATGGGGTCCATCCAGCTGCGGAAGGGCGCCGGGGACACCATCACGCGATGGGTTCGGGAGACGGGCGGCGTGGTGCCCCCGGAGATTGGGGCCGTCGTCGACCGGATCGGCCGCCAGGGTGGCACGCCGCTGGTGGTGGCCGAGCGATCGGATGGCGCCACTCGGGTCCTCGGGGCGGTCTATCTCAAGGACGTGGTCAAGGGTGGGATGCGGGAACGGTTCGATCGCCTCCGGGCGATGGGCATCCGGACGGTGATGATCACCGGCGACAATCCGCTCACCGCCGCGGCCATCGCGCAGGAAGCGGGGGTCGACGACTTCCTGGCCGAGGCCAAGCCGGAGGACAAGCTGGCGCTGATCAAGCGGGAGCAGCAGGGCGGCCGGTTGGTGGCGATGGCGGGTGACGGCACCAACGACGCCCCCGCGCTGGCCCAGGCCGACGTGGGCGTGGCGATGAACACCGGGACCCAGGCGGCTCGCGAGGCGGGGAACATGGTCGACCTCGACTCCAACCCGACCAAACTGATCGAGGTGGTGGAGATCGGGAAGCAGTTGTTGATGACCCGCGGATCGCTGACCACGTTCTCGATCGCCAACGACGTCGCGAAGTACTTCGCGATCATTCCCGCGATGTTCGTGGCCACCTTTCCCGAATTGCAGGCGCTCAACGTCATGCGGCTCCATTCGCCCGAATCCGCCATTCTGGCCAGCGTCGTGTTCAACGCGCTCATCATCATCGCCTTGATCCCGCTGGCTCTTCGCGGGGTGCGGTATCGACCGAGCGGCGCGGCCGCGATCCTCCGCCGCAATCTGTGGATCTATGGTGTCGGAGGCCTGGTGGTCCCGTTTCTCGGGATCAAGGCCATCGACGTGGTGCTGGTCCTGTTGAGGTTGGTATGAAAACGATGCTCGCCAAGCAGTTCCGTCCTGCCCTGGTGGCGACGGTCATTCTGGCCGTGATGACCGGGCTCGTCTATCCCGGCGTGGTCACCGGGTTGGCTCAGCTCCTGTTC
>CADEGB010000019.1 GCA_902826755.1 uncultured Gemmatimonadota bacterium | reverse complement strand
GCCCCGCCGATCCGATCGAGCGAAATCTCCAGCCCCGCCGCGCCCTGGCGCACCACGACCGTCCCATAGCCCGGGTGGGTGTACCGGCCCACGTAGTCCGCCAGCGGGTGACTCGGCGCGGTCCCCGTCTTCCGGCCCGCCACCAGCGCCGCCTTGGTGCAGTCGGCCTGGCGGGCTTCGACCGCGTCGGCCTTCCGCTGCCGGGCCGCGTGATCGAGGGGCGGGAGGCCGAGGAGTCGGTCGGCCACGGCCTGGACGAGCATGGTGGGAATCGGATTGGTGGAGCCGCGGTTGGACAGCACCACCACGCCAATGCTGTCGTCGGGGAGCCAGGCCATCTGGGAAATGAACCCGTCGATCGAGCCGCCGTGGAGGACGGCCCGATGGCCGCGGTAGCTGGCCACGACAAGGCCGAGTCCGTAGCTCACCAGGTCGAACCCGGGCCAGTAGCCCTCGCCGGGCACCACCATCTGGGGCGACTGCATTTCCCGCTCGGCCCGGGCCGACAGCGTGAGCGGCGCGGTCCCGTTACCCCCGCTCATCCGGAAGGCCACGTACTTGAGCATGTCCTCCACGGTGGAGTGGATCGACCCGGCGGGGCCGGCGGCCTCGAGGAACCGGACCGGCACCGGCTCGGGGCGGCCGTTCTTGAGTTCGTACGGGGTGGCGTGATCGGGGTCGGCGTCGTGGCCGGTGGCCTGGGGGAGCGACCGGGTCATCCCCAGCGGCTTGAAGATGGCGTCGCGGATCTGTTCGTCCCAGGAGCGGCCGGTCAGGGTCTCGGTCAGGTGGCCGGCGGTGGCGAACATCAGATTCTGGTATTGCCAGACCTCGCGGAACGAGTGGGTCGGCTCCAGGTAGCGGAGTCGGTCCACCAGCTCGGCGCGGGAGAAGTTCCGGCCGTACCAGAGCAGGTCGTGGCGGGGCAGGCCGGAGCGGTGGTTGACCAGGTCGCGGGGGGTGAGTTTTTCGGTGGCGTAGTCGTCGTACATCCGGAAGCCTGGCAGGTAGGTCTTGACCGGGGTGTCCCAGGCCAGCTTGCCCTGATCGACCAGGAGCCCCATCAGCACCACCGTAAACGACTTGGTGTTGGAGCCGATCGCCATCAGGGTCTTGGGGGTTACCGGCTGCTGGCCGGCCACGTCTCGGTAGCCATAGCCCTTCTGGAGGAAGACCCGGCCGTTCCGGATGATACCGAGCCCCACGCCGGGCACTTTCCACTCGGTCATGTAGGCCTGGACCGCGGAGTCGATCCGGGCGGTGACGTCCGGAGTCTTGGCGCGGGCGCGTTGGGCCTGGGTGGCGGATGGGCTGACCAACAGGACGAGCGCGGCAAGGGCCGCCAGGCCGGACGGGACGAAGCGCATAGGGCAGACTCTGGGGGTGAGGGAAAGGGTGCCTGAAAGGTAACGTGCCGGTCCACGGCCGAGGGTGGCTGGGGCCGGGGGAATGGTCCCCTTGCCCAAGGCCGCCGGCAACGTTTCCTTCCCCTGTTCCGTAGGGCCAAGTTCAACCGCCACCGAGTCTTCCCCAGCATGACGAGTCCCGAGCGGGTCCCTTCCGACGACGTGGCGCAGCTGCGTCGTCTCGCCGAGGCCATGGTCATGTTGCGGGCGCAGGTGGCCCAACGGATCGTGGGGCAGCACGAGGTGGTGGACGGCATCGTCACGGCCATCCTGGCGGGCGGGCATGCCCTTCTGGTGGGGGTGCCGGGGCTGGCCAAGACCCTGATGGTCCAGACGGTGGCGGAGGCGCTGGAGTTGAGCTTCAACCGGGTCCAGTTCACGCCGGACCTGATGCCGGGGGACATTACCGGCACCGAAATCGTGGAGGAGGATCCGGCCACGGGGCGGCGGTCGTTCCGGTTCGTGCCGGGGCCGATCTTTGCGCACGTGGTGCTGGCGGACGAGATCAACCGGACTCCGCCCAAGACCCAGGCGGCGCTGCTGCAGGCCATGCAGGAGCATCAGGTCACGGCGGCGGGCAAGACGTACGCGTTGCCGGACCCGTTCTTCGTGCTGGCCACCCAGAACCCGATCGAGCAGGAGGGCACCTATCCGTTGCCGGAGGCCCAGCTCGACCGGTTCATGCTGGATCTGCGGGTGGGCTATCCGTCGCGGGCGGAGGAGGAGGCCATCGTGGAGCAGACCACGGGGGCCCGGAAGGTCAAGCTGACGCCGGTGCTGGACGCGGAGGCGCTCCCCGGGAGGCAGGCGCTGGTGCGGCGGGTCCCGGTGTCGAGGGGGTTGATCGGGGCGGCGGTATCGCTGGCGCGGATGACCCGGCCGGTGGATCCGGAGGCGCCGGCGCTCGTCAAGGAGTTCGTGGAGTGGGGGGCGGGGCCGCGGGCGTCGCAGTATCTGGTGCTGGGGGCCAAGGCCCGGGCGGCGATGGATGGGCGGCCGATGGCGGACCTGGAGGACGTCAAGGCGGTGGCGCCGTTCGTGTTACGGCACCGGGTGGTGACGAACTTTGCGGCGGAGGCGGCGGATCGGAGTAGCGACGATTTGATCCGGGAGCTGGTAGCGGGCCCAACTTGGGCGACGAAGGCAGCACATTCCTAAGCCGTTACTGCTCAATCACTTGAGGATAGCTACTGCAATCGATAAGTGATCAACCAATTTAACATTACAAACCGTCAACGAGAATCTCCGAATCTTTCGACGGCCGTTGAACCCGACACAGCATTTTCATAGCTGTCACCGGACCCGACGGATGCCCTTGCCCCGATACACACACATCCTAACATGCCTTGGCTATCCAGAGTTGCGGACGGTCGACGGCAGCGCGGTCCGGGTTCGGGTGAAAAAGCACTTGGCCCTCCTCGTCTATTTGGCCGTTGAGCGCCGACGCGGTCACGACCGAGACCGCCTCGTTGAGCTCCTCTGGCCGCGTGTGCCAACCAGCCAAGGCCGCCATTCCTGCGCAACCGCCCTCTCCGCCCTGCGCTCTATCTTCGGTTCAGCAGCCCTTACGAACGCGAGGAACATCGTTCGTTTCATTGCACCGTCTCTCGACGTCGACCTTGACGTTCTCGACCGGGGCGACGTCCTCGCCGGCGACGATGTACCGTCCCTCAAAGTGGACGCATTCCTACGAGGATTCGACATTGACGACGCTCCGGAGTTCACCCTCTGGAAGGAGCGGGAGCATTCAAGGCGTGTCCCGTCGATTCAAGCCTGGCTACTCAGCCTGATCGACAGGGGACGGCGCCGCGGTTCGCACGACGACATCCTCGCGTGGGCCGACCGCCTCCTTTCGATCGACCAGCTATCAGAGGAGGGCATTCGGGCTAAGGTTGAGGGCCATGTCCTCGCTGGCCAGCGAATGGAGGCCATACGGGCCTTCGAGGAATGGAAAGACCGCCTCGCGTACGACCTCGAGGTCAAGCCATTCGGACCGGTCGTTGACATCGTCGCCCAGTTACGCCGCGAACCGCTATCGGTGAGCGGCTACCCTCGACCACGCGTGAAGGAGCCAGTGCCCTTCTTCGACACTCCGTTCGTGGGGCGCGAGGATGAATATCGGACCCTCTACGAGACCTGGGAGGCCGCCAACCAGTTCTTCCCACAGTACCTGTTCGTTGAAGGAGAGAGTGGGATCGGCAAGACCACAATCGCCCGGCGTCTTCTAGCAGCGGCCGAACTCGAGGGCGCGACGGTTGCTCAGACGCAGTCGTTCGAGATGGAACAGACGATCCCATATCCGATGATTGGCGGCCTCGTCACTGCTCTGCTGGGTCGGCCCGGGTTCTCCGCAACGTCGCCTGAGTGTCTCTCCCAGCTCTCGCAAATCGTGCCCGGGATCAGGGACACCTATCAGCATCTACCCCCTGCAAGGGCATTCGAGGGAGAATCCGCCCGCCTTCACCTAGCGGAAGCAGTCCTGGATCTAATCACAGCGGTAGGGCTCGAGAAGCCGCTGCTCCTGGTTGTCGACGACCTCCACTTCGCTGATCGGGCGTCTCAAGCGGTACTCCGGTTGGTCGCACGGCGACTCACAAAGGCACGCGTGATGCTCCTTGCGACCTTCCGACACGACGCGGAGGGCAGTCCACCTCTCTTCACCTCCCTCAGTCCATCAGCCCATGGGAACCGTTCGACGTTCCTCCGGCTCGACGCGATGAACGAACGCGACTCTGCAGCGCTTTTTGACGCCATCCTCCGGACTGTTGATGCGCGACCGAACCCGACCGAACAACGCGCCCTGATCCGCGCCTCCGCGGGCAGTCCTTTGGCCATTCAGTTGATGGCCGACGACTGGCAAGCGCACGGCCGCAAGTCACTCGCCTTCGAGTTGTCGGCCTTCAGGCCTTTTCGAAACAAGCTCGGCCGGCAACAGAACCGCCTTGAAACACTTGTTGACCAGCTGCTTGGGACCCTTGACCGCCCAACGCGCCAGGTCCTCTCCCTCGCCTCGGCCCTTGGACCGCTACTAAATCGACCCGACATGTACGGCGTCGGCGGACTTGACCGTCCATCTGTACTCAACGGCCTCTCGGAACTTGCTCGACGGCGGATTATTCGACCGATTGGTGAACGCCTCGACTTCGCGAACGAGCTTGTCAGGGCATATGCATATCGCGCGATGCCTGCCGCTCTGCGCGAGGAGGTGCACAGCGACATTGCCGCCCGCCTCATGATCGAAAGACACGCGGGTGCGCCGGTTGCTCCACTTGCGGTTGCCTGGCATCTCGTCCAAGCAGGCCGGCGCTCGGAAGCGACGGCCCTCGTTATCGAGGGAGCTCGCGAGGCCATCCTCCGGGGCTCTCCCGATGACGCCACCCTCGCGCTGGAGACGTTCTGCGAGGATCACCATACCGATCGCATTGCCGAACTAATGTGCTTGCTCGCGCAAGCACACAGCGAGTCGGGACGCTGGGTCGACGCCCTTCAGATCGCCGCCCAAAGTGAACGCGCCGCAGAGGATCCATCCTTCCGACTGCTCGCAATTGAGGCAAGGTGGCAACTCGGCGTGATCGACCCTGGCGAGGAACAGGCCGCTGTCGAGGAACTGCTCACGATTGGCGCAGAAAGAAGATCGCCTCTGTGGCCTAGGGCCCTTTCCGTCGCTGCGTTCATCGCTGGCAACTCAAACAATGCGACGCTTGTCGCAACAGCGGAGACAGCCCTACCGGCGATCGAGGACCTACCACCAACGGTTAGAGCGAGAGTCCTGACTGCAAGGGCGGTCCTTGCGTTTCATCAGCGATTGACCGCGCGAGGTCAGGCAGACGCGCAGCAGGCGTGCGCAATTCTCGACAACCTCGGCGCGACCGACTCAAGCCGAGTCAGCCTCGAGCTCGGGCTGGGCGCCTTCGACATTGCCCGTGGCGACTATCTCGGTGCCCTTCCCCGACTCAGGCGGGCGCAGGAGCTCGCCCACCGCCTTGACAACAGTGCCCTAGCGTCCGTCGTACGGGGCAACTTGTCGATCGCGCTTTTCCGTCTCGGACTGTTTGACGATTCAGTTCGGGAGAGCGCCGCGGGGATACTCGACCGCGAGGTCGTCGCCCGCCTGAACGCGACCTACGCTCGGTGCGGGTCCCTTGTAATGCTCGGGCGCCAAGCGGACGCGCTTGAGCACATCTGTGCGCCTGCCCTGGCCCGGGCCGCCGAATCCAAAGCATGGACCCTGCAGAAATTGCACTTTGAACGGGCCGACATTGCGCTCCTCTGCGGCCGACAGTCCCAGGCGCTCGCCGAGGCAAAGGCTGGTCTCGGACTGGGCGCCGATCGACCTCTCGCGCGGGGTACGGTTGGGTGGTGGGCTCGGTGGGCCGGCATCATCGGGAACCGCACGACGAGCGAGTACGACGCGTTCCGAGCCGAGGTGGACAGACTGGACCGCTTAGACGCCCTCGACCGATACGAGCTCGTAACGACGATCAGGGAAACGCGATGGCTGCACGCCTATCGCAGTCGAGCCGTTGACGAGGAGTTCCATCGCCTAGAAGTGAGCTTGCCACCGTCTACGATCGCCTTCGCGCGGCGCCTCTGCGAGAGCGCGGCTGGCTTAGTCAACGAAGCCTAACCGATGGACTCGCGCCCACCGACTTCGGAAGGGGCGATCAGGACCCAGACCCCATGCCGGACCGAAGGGCCTCCAGAAAACTTGATTGCGAACGGAGCGCAGGTCGGGGCCGCCCGGCGAACGACGGACGTGCCTTTGTTTGCTCCGCAAGAAACTCCTTGTCGGACACCAACCTGCGCACGGTCACTGAGTTGACAGTCACATCGACAATCGCCGGATCAAACTGACTTCCGCGATACTTCTGGAGCTCCGCAACCACCTTTTCGAAGGACAACGCCTTTCGGTACGGCCGATCCGTTGTCATCGCATCAATCGTGTCGGAGATCATGATAATCCTGGCCCCGAGCGGGATGTCGCTACCCGCCATGCCATCCGGATAACCTTTCCCGTCCCATCGTTCATGGTGCGATCGGACTGAGCTTTGGACGTTGCCGCGAAACCTCGAGAAGAGCCCTACAAGTTCGGCGCTCTTCGCAGCGTGCGTCTTCATGATCTCCCACTCGTCTTGCGTTAGGCGACCTTCCTTTTGGAGCAGGGGCGCAAACTCCGCGTGGATTTTCCCGACGTCATGCAGCAGAGCCGCACTTTCGACCTCCGCCAGTCCATCACCACTCATCCCAAGATCCTGCGCGATCGCTTTGGACAGGGCCGCAACCCGCCTTGAGTGACCTGACGTGTAGGGATCCCTGGCTTCGATTGACTTGACCATCATCTCGAGCTGCTCTCGAAGAGACAGCTCAAGCTTGTCATGAGCCGAGTCGAGCTGATCGTATAGGCCTTGTAGCGTGTTCAGCTTCGCGTAGATGTGCCTCAGGGCAACGATCGGAAGCAGGATCAGGAAGAAGAACAGCCTGCCCTGAAGGGTGCCCCCTTCGAACCGGAGATACGCGTAGGCGACGAAGAACGACAGCGCGCTCGCGCCCAAGTCATACCCAAGAACCCAGAGAGTGTTTCGCTGCCACACAGACGACAACGGAACACCTTGGGCGATCGAGAGAGCGCCGCTTACCGCGAGGGAGTTGGCAATAAAGAACGAGAGTGAACCCACGGCAAAACAAAAGACGTCCCACAGGAAGACGCCGCCGTCAAACGCGGCCCCGGGGAGGAAGTACGAGAGCGGCTGGCTACCACCGAGGGCCGAGTAGACTGCGATGGCAGCGACCGACGAGTAGGTGCGTTGGGCAACGTTGAAAATCAGGCGAATCGGCGGTCGGCGGTTCCAGATCTGACTTGAGCCCATGCCAAGCGCCGCAACGACTCCAGCCCAGAACCCGCCGAAGAGGAGGCCAGCGGCGAGGTCACTGACGAACGCGATGGAGCCCTTACCCTCGCCGCTCCGAAGCGTGGTGGAGGCGACTTCGAGGAGGAAACCAACGACCAGCAGAGCCAGAATTTCCCAGGGTCCTGGGGCAAGCCTGAAAGCGAACCAAGAAGCCGCCAAGGAGCCAATGGCGACGAGGGCGTTGAAGCCGACATAGAGGTGAATCCGCTCCAGCTTCATAAAGCACGGGTGAGGGGCCCGACCTACTACCAGCTTTGAGCTTCAGCGAAGAGCAGTCCTGCAACGAACTGTACCACGCCGACAGCAATGGCCGCGAGCCAGCTGATCATGAGCGTCATCACCCCCTTCGGTCCAGAAATCGAAGTCCTCGGGAAGTGGCAAGCCTCGCTATGGCCCACCAGACGCTCCGCTCAGTTGTGTCCCGCTCGGCTCCGCTCTCCTACGAGACCGGGCCCCCCTCCCTACATTCCTTTCCTCTCTAAGGCCAAAAACCTAACGCCGTGAACCCCTAACACCCTCAGGCCGGACGCCGCGCGTCCACCCATCGATTCGTCGCATCCAACACAGCAAAGACCGCCGCCCGCTCGGGGCTCTGCCGGATCTCCGCCGTGCCGGTCAGGAGCACCGCGTCCCGACCCCCCATGCCCTGCACCGCCACGAACACGATGCTCCGGTCCTGGGTGTCCACCACCTGCACGCTCTCGATGACCAGGCTGTGCTTTTCCAGCAACCGCTCCAGCACCGTCAGGGTGGCCCGCGCCGCCCCTTCCACCCGGCCCCGCGGGGTATCGGTGGTTTCCTCCGCCGCCGTCTCCTGGCGGCCACCCACCGACAACGTGACCGCCACGCTGACCCGGAGCGCCCGTTGACCCGCCTGGACGGCCAGGTTCTCGAACAACACGCCCCGCTGCATGGCCCGCTCGCGCACGACGGTCCGCTCCAACGTCTCGATCGGCTTGACCTCGGCCGTCTGCGCGATGCTGATCTTCCGATGGTCCACCTTGAGGCCGAGATGCGCCAGCAGGGCACTCTCGACGTTCCGGACCAGCTGCTTCGGCTGCAGCCCGGCCTGCGCCAGGATGTGGATCTCGCTCACCTCGCCCAACGGGGTCGTTACCACCCGGGCGGAGAGGACACCCTCCAGCGTGGTCAACAGGTTCTCCGCCCGGCGGACGCCCCACGGATCCGGCATCGCGTCGATCGGCGGCTTCGGCATCTGAGGATCCGACGCCCGCATCGATTGTGGTCCCGTCACGCTCTCCGTCCTGTTCCGAGCATCCCGCTCAAACGACCGTGTTCCGACCGGCAGCCTTGGCCCGATAGAGCGCCCGGTCGGCATTGACCAAGAGATCCCCGCTCGACGGCCGATCCGGATCGTATTCCGCGATCCCGATGCTGACCGTCACCGCCAACCCCATCCGGCGGCCCACTTCCTCCACCCGGGTCCGGAGCGCCTCCGCCACCCGTTCGGCGCCGCCCAGGTCGGTCCGGGTCAGGATGACGACGAACTCGTCTCCCCCATACCGGGCCGCCAGGTCCGAGGCCCGCACCGCCATCCGGACCTCCGCCGCCACCGCCTTCAGCACCTCGTTACCCGCCTCGTGCCCGTACCGGTCGTTGGTCTCCTTCAACCGGTCGAGATCCAGGAACAGCACCGTGAACCGGTCGCCGCTCCGCTTGCTCCGCTCCACCTCGTGGGTGAGCCGATCGCGGAGGACGCGGAAGGTGGCGAGCCCGGTCAACATGTCGGTGGCGGCCGCCCGCTGGGCCTCGTCCGCCTGGCGTTCCTGATACGGAGAACACTGCCGGAGCGAGGCCCGGCCTAACGCAGCCGCCTCGGCAAAATCCCGGCAGGAATTATAGCCGCAGGCCCGGCAATCCCACGGCCGCCCGTTGGGGCCGAGCCCGATGGCCGTCAGGACCTGCTCCACCGCCCCGGGGTCGGCCGGCTGGACCCGGCGAGGCCGGATGTCGAACACCGCGCCGACGCTGGCCACCACCCCGGGCTCCACCACCGGCACCCGGCTCCGCGGCGGCTCGGTGCTCTGGACCACCGCCCGCCGCCAGTAGAGCTGCTCCCGCGGCCCCGACAACGGATGGTCGAGCGCCCCCTCGTACGACAGGATATCGATGAACCCGAGATCGATCCGGTCCACGGTGACCGCCCGGCTGATGGCCTTGAGCCCCCCCAGCCCGCGGACCTTCTGGAACCGGCGGCTCGACTGGCTCGCCTCCTCGAGGAGCGCCATCGGCATCCCGCCCGCCACGCTGACGTGCCGGCGCCGCTCCTGCGGGACCCGGGTAAACACCAGCGGCTGGGCGTGGAGGTTGACCCCCCGAACCCGGAACAACTCCTCGAGGTCCCGATAGGTTATCCCGGCATCCACCTCGGGCGCCCCCACCGACGGGGCCAGCCCCGCGTAAACGACCTTGAGCCCCTCCGCCGCCAGCGACCGGAGATACCGCGCCTCCGCGATCATCGGCGTCGCCACCGGCGCCAGATAGGGCACCAGCTCCGGATACTCCGACCGGACCGTGTCCACCACCACCGGGTCGGTCGAACGGATCATGGTGCCCCAGGTCTCGGTCCGCCAGAGGCGGAGATACTCCATGGCCACCAGCTCGTCACCGATGACCCCACGGGACACCAGCCGGAACCCAGCCGCGTAACAGGCGTTGACCACCTGCTCCGGCGTGGCCGGGTAAAAATGCGCCGCGCACTCCGTCCCCAGGATCAGCGCGCCCATCCCCTCGGCCGCCACCGCCACGGCATGCCCCAACTCCCCCGCCACCTCGACCGCCCCGTGGGGGCACTCGGGCACGCAGAGGCCGCATCGAATGCACGCCTCGTCCATGACCCGGACCCAGGAGGCGTCCGGCGCCACGGCGATTGCATTGGTCGGGCAGACACGGGCGCAGGCCAAACAGCCAACGCACGACTCGCCGTCGATGACGAAATTCACGCTGAGAACCTGGCTGGGCCCTGGCTTGACCCACGAACGATCAACGAGGCCCGAATCAATGTCAACCTCGAGTGCCTCATTCCTTGACACCTGGCCGAATCAGTCGAGCTCGAACTCCTTGATCTTCCGGTACAGCGTTCGCTCGCCGATACCGAGCTTTGCGGCCGCCTGCCGCCGGTTGCCGCGAGACTCCTTCAACGCTGCCCCGATTGTCGCTTTTTCAACTTCAGCCATAGTCATGCCAGGGCGATAGAGCACATCCGAGGGTGCAGAGTCTGGCACGATCTCGTGCAAAGGCGTGTATGACGTCTCCGGAATCTCGATCACCTGCACCTTGCCCGGCCGGTCATCCAGCCGACGGCGCAACTCTTCGACCTGTAATCGCAGGTCCATCAGGCTCCGAAGGATGAACTCGAGTTCCTGACTGGCTGGTTGTCGCCCCCCCTGACTGGCGAGGACAGGCAGCAGTGTGTGGGCTCCCTCCAACACTTCCGCCGGAATATCCGAGGCCCGGATCTCCGTTCCCGGCGCCAGGACCACCATCGACTCCACCAGATTCCGAAGCTGCCGCACGTTGCCCGGCCACGGGGCCTCCACCAGCCGCCGCATGGCTTCGACCGTGATGCCGCGGAACGGCCGGTCGTGCTGCTTCGAGAACTCCCGGGTAAAGCGCCGAACCAGGATCGGAATGTCTTCACGCCGGTCGCGGAGGGGCGCCATGTCGATGTTGAGGACGCTGAGCCGGTAGTACAGGTCCTCCCGGAACTCGCCGAGGCCCACCGACTCCCGGAGCGCCCGGTTGGTGGCCGCGATGACTCGGACGTCCACTTTGATCGGCTGGACCCCGCCGACCCGGAAGAAGGACCGGGTCTCCAGGACCCGCAGCAGCTTGACCTGAACACTCTGGGGAATCTCCCCGATCTCGTCGAGGAAGATGGTCCCGGTATCCGCCAGCTCGAACCGGCCGAGCCGCCGCTCGGCCGCGCCGGTAAAGGCCCCCTTCTCGTGCCCGAACAGCTCCGATTCGAGGAGCGTTTCGGGCAGCGCCGCGCAGTTGACCGGGATGAACGGCTTCCCGCGGCGCGGCGACAGATCGTGGAGCCCCTTGGCGACCAGTTCCTTCCCGGTGCCGGACTCGCCCTGGATCAGCACCGTGGTCGACACCGGGGCCATCTGCTCGATCTTGACCAGGCACTCGTGGATGGCGCTGCTCTGCCCGATGATCCCGATCCGCTGCTGGAGCCGGCGCCGGTCGACGATCCGTCGCACCGCGGCCACCGCCTCCACGGTCGGCACCGGCTTGACCATCACTTCGGTGGCGCCGAGTCGCTGGATCCGCTCGCCCCGATCGGAGTCGGTCGGCTCGAGCAGGGCCAGGGTGTAAATCTCGAGTTCGCGGGAATACGTGATGAGGTCGAGCGCCTGGGAATCGTGGATGGCGCCAGTCAGGATGACGAGGTCGGGCTGCTCCCGGCGGACCCAGGCGCGGGCATCGTCCACGGCCGCCACCAGCGCGGTCGTAAATCCGGCCGATTCGAGCGCCGCGTTGAGGGGGACCGCGGTTTCGAGGTCCGCCATGGTGAGAACGATTTCGGCCATGAAGCCACCGGTGTTGCCAAGCCGTCGAAGGTGCCCGGGACCCGCCTCAGCGGGCCTCGTGCCGAAATGACAGTGAAAGAGTAGCCGTCTGGCAGACTGGGGTCGAGGGGGATGGCGTCACGACCGTTGCCGGAACGGCGTCGGATCGATAAAGTTGATGCCGGCGCCCGATCCGACGCCCAACTCCTCTCGGCCCACCGCCCCCGGGCCTCCGTTTCGAGGAGCAAAGGAAGGCACCATCCTTTCCGGATCAGCAGGTTCCTTCATCGTCCTTCGGGCCGGTGGCACGACACGGGGCGGGTGTCCGCCATCGGCGTACCCGAAAGGACCGAGTCGATGACCACCCAACGAGAATTGAAGCAACTGGTGCGGGAGCGGATGGCCCGCACCGGCGAGCGTTATGCAGCGGCCCGGGCCCACCTCGTGTCCCGCGCGGCGGCTCCGTCGCCGCGGTATCCCGGCGTGCTGCCCGGGTACGACCGGTTCGGCGGCGTCCAGGCCAACACGGCGCCGCTCCTCAATGTCCTCCGGCACGCCGGGATCCCGGCGCCCGCCGGCGGCCCGGCCTGGTCGGAGGCGATCGTCAACGGCCTCTGTGGCGGTCCGGGGTTTCTCTACGCCGTGTTCGAGTATCGAGGCTACCCGCCGATGTTGACCCTGGCGTTGCAGAGCCGGTCGATGGCGGACCAGTACGTGGCCGAGGGCCTTGCCCGGGTGGGCGCGGAATGGGCGGAGACCGAAACCGGCAGCGCCAAGGTGGCCCGCGCCGCGCTCGACGAGGCGCTCGCCGCGGGCCGCGCCGCACTTTGCGTGGTCGATCTCGGTTCGCTGCCGTATTACGGTCTGCCCAAGGAGTACGTCGGCGGCGCGCCGCATCTCGTGGCGGTGGTGGGGCTGGACGAGACCGGGTACTGGCTCGACGACCGGGGCGGCGCGCCCCGCCATCTCTCGTTCGATCAAATGGCCAACGCTCGGGCCCGCTATCGGAAGGGCCGGCACCGGTTGACCGCGGCCGTCGGACCGGCGGCCGGGTTCGAGCCTCGGGCCGCGTGGCGTGCCGCCATTGCCGACACGGCCCGGCGCTACCACGAGCCCGCGGTGCCGAAGTCGTTCTGGGGCAACTGCGGGGTGGCCGGGCTGCGGAAGTGGCGCGACCTGCTGACCGATCGGCGCGACCCGAAGGGATGGCCTAACGTCTTTGCCGAGGGGCCGCGCGCCTACGCGGGGTTGTACCGAGCCTACGAGTGCATTGAAACGGGTCTGGCACCGGGGGCCGGTCGTGGCCTGTATGCCGAGTTCCTCGAGGCGGCCGCGGGGTACCTCGGCGCCGAACCGCTGGCCCGCGCCGCCGCCCATTGGCGCGACTCGGCCGGCCACTGGTCGGCGATCGCGGCGCTGATCGCGGGGGCCGACGACGAGGCGCTGCGGGCGGGGTGCGACCTGGCGGACCGGCGGGTCGAACTGGGCGACGCGGCGGGGGCGGGGTCGGTGGAGGCGGTGGCGCTCTGGCGGCAACGACACGAACTGGGGGGTCGCTGCCGTCTCTCAGCCACGGCGGCGGCCGGGTTGTACGCCCAGATGGCCGAGAAGGTGGGCGCCATCATCGACGCCGAGGAGGCAGCGGCGACGGTCATGTCCGGCTGAATTCAGCGCAAGAAGCCGGTAGCCAATGGCGGCCGGTCGGGCCATCCTTCGACCCATGGACCATCTCGCGCTCGACCGGGCTGCCTGGCACGCCCGCCGCTACCTCGATCAGGTCGATACCCGATCGGTCGCCGCTCCCGCCACCCGCGACGCGCTGCTGGCACGGTTCGACATCCCCCTCCTTCCCGAGGGCCTGCCGGCCGCCCAGGTCATCGACGACCTGGCGGCGGCCGCCGAGGGCGGACAACTCGGGACGGGCAGCGCCCGGTTCTTCGCCTGGGTCATCGGGGGGGCCCTCCCGTCAGCGATCGCGGCGGAGTGGCTGGTGAGCGCCTGGGCTCAGAACGCGGTGATCTATGCCACCTCGCCGGTACCGTCCGTGGTCGAGGAGGTGGCCGGAAAGTGGCTGCTCGACCTGCTCCGACTGCCGGCCACCGCGTCATTCGCGTTCACCACGGGATGCCAGATGGCGCACTTCACCGGGCTCGCGGCGGCGCGGGATCAGGTGCTCCGGGCGGTGGGGTGGGATGTCGCGACACAGGGCCTGGCCGGGAGTCCGCCGATCCGGGTCCTGGCGAGCGAACTGCGGCACGTGTCCCTCGACCGAGCGCTGCGGTACCTCGGAATCGGGTCGCACCAGTTGGAGATTCTGCCGGTGGACGGGGACGGCTTGCTCGCGCCTCTGGTCCTCGAAGCGGCCCTGGCGCGCGGGAGCGGCCCCACCATCGTGGGCCTGAATGCCGGCGACCTCAACACCGCGGCGTTCGACCCCTACCCGGCCCTGATCCCGCTGGCGCATGCGCATGGGGCCTGGGTCCACGTCGACGGGGCGTTCGGGCTCTTTGCCCGGAGCAGCGAGCGGTTCGCGACGCTCACCGACGGAATGGATTTGGCGGACAGCTGGGCCACCGACTGTCACAAGTGGCTGAACGTGCCGCAGGATTGTGGATTCGCGGCGGTGCGGCACCCGGAGCCGCACCGGAGGGCCATGACGATTCACGATTCTTATTTCGTGGGGGAGCAGGCCGCGCGGGACGCGATCGACTGGACCCCGGAGTGGTCGCGGCGGGCTCGGGCGTTCGGAGTGTACGCGGCGCTCCGCGAACTGGGGCGGGACGGGGTGACTGGGCTGATCGAGCGGAACAGCGCTCAATGTGAAGCGTTGGTGCGCGGGTTGGCGGAACTGCCCGGCGTGGAGTTGATCTCGCCGCCGCGGCTCAATCAGGGGTTGGTGCGGTTCCTCGACCCGCGACCCGGGGCCACGGCGGCGGAGCACGATGCCCGGACCGAGCGCGTCATCGAGACGATCAACCGCGGCGGCGAGGCGATGTTCGGCGGGGTGACCTGGCAGGGTCGGCGAGCAATGCGGGTGTGCGTGGTGAACTGGCAGACGGATGAGACGGCCGTGGCGCGGACGATCGCGGCGGTGGCTCGGAGCCTGAGCCTCTAGGAGCGGTCAGGGGCGCGAGTACTGGCTCAGTGCCCCGTCCTGACTCCGGTGATCAGATCGATGGCGTGTTCCACGAGCGGATCGAGCACCTGAAGCCCATCCTGCACCCCGCCCGGACTCCCCGGCAGGTTGACGATCAGGCTCCGATGCCGGGTCCCCGCCAGTCCCCGCGACAACGCTGCCTTCGGAAACCTCGGCCAGGCGCTCATCCGAATCGCTTCCGCGATGCCGGGCGCCTCCCGCTCGAGCACCACCCTGGTAGCCTCCGGCGTCACGTCCCGCTCGGTCAATCCGGTGCCGCCGGTGGTCAGGATCAAATCGGCCACGTCGTGATCCGCCCATTCGAGGAGCGCCGCCACGATCCCGGGCACCTCGTCCGGCACCAGCCGCCGGGCGGCCAGGGCAAATCCCCGCCCCGCGGCCCACGTCGCAATCGTGTCACCGGACGTGTCAGCCCGTTCGCCCCGGGCCCCGGCGTCCGAGATGGTGAGGATGGCGACGCGGATCATGCCTTCCGGACGGAGCCCTTCTCGTAGAACGGCCGCTTGACCACCTCGGCGGGCAACCGCTCGCCCCGGCACTCGATCTCGAACCGGGTCCCGACCTTGGCCTGGGCCGCCGGGAGGAGGGTGGTGCCGATCGGGATGCCTAACGACGGGCTCTGGCCGCCGCTCCGGACCACGTCGACCTGCCGCCCCTCCGCCCAGACCGGATAGCCGTGCCGGGCAATACCCCGGCCGAGGAGCTTGAAGCCGGCCAGCTTCCGGGACACGCCCCGCTCCTTCTGGGCCCGGAGCGCGTCGGAACCGACGAAGGGCGAGCCCTTGTCGAGCTTGACGATCAGGTCGTGACCGGCCTCGAGCGGGGTGATGGTATCGTCGATTTCCTGCCCGTAGAGCGCGTACCCCATCTCGAGGCGGAGCGAGTGGCGAGCGCCGAGCCCGATCGGCTCGGCCCCGACCTTGGTGATGGCCTCCCAGAGCTGAACCGTGTCGCGCCAGCGGCAATACAACTCGAAGCCGTCCTCGCCGGTGTAGCCGGTGCGGGAGACAAAGCAGTCCACTCCGCCGATCCGCCCGGTGCCGTGGTGATAGTACCCGATCCCGTCGAGGGCGACCGAGGTGATCGGTTGAAGGGCCGCCTCCGCCTTGGGGCCCTGAACCGCGAGGAGCCCGATGTCGTCGGAAATGTCGCGGAGGCGGATGTTGGCGCCGCCCTTGAGATCGACGATGTGCTCCCACGCCTTGGCCCGGTTCGACGCGTTGACCACCAGCATCAGCTTGTCGTCGAACCGATAAACCGTGCAGTCGTCGACGAAGGTCCCTTCCTTCGAGAGGATCGCGGAATACTGGACCTGTCCGGCCGCGAGCGCGCTCACGTCGTTGCAGGTGACCCGATTGACGAACGCATTCCGATCGGGCCCGGTCACCTCGAACTCCCCCATGTGGGAGACGTCGAAGATCCCAACCCCGGCGCGGACGGCCTGATGCTCGGCCATGATGCCCGCGCGGTACTGCACCGGCATCTCCCAGCCCGCAAATGGCACCATCTTCCCGCCGAGCGCGCGGTGGATGTCGACGAGTGGGGTCCGGCGGAGTTCGGTGGTGTCGGTCATGGGAACGAAAGCCCCTGAGTTGCGGTAATCGCGTCAAAGTGCCAAAATGGCAGTCGAACAAAACTAGCGGGTTCCCGCTCACCGGGCGAGTGAGGACGCGCGGCGTGATCCCGTCCGAGGGTATTCTACGCCATTATCTCGAAGGGTTGCGGTCAGGTGGCGGATTCGGGCGGCTTTTGTCGCTGATTTGGCGGCCCTTTGTCGCTCCGGCCTGAGGTTGGAGCCAGCCCAATCGGACAGTGGCAATTCAACGACGTGAGGAGCAATCCATGAGGATTTCGCGAGGGACGGCGGCGGCGCTGCTGGTCGTGGTGGTCGGTTGTGGCGGGGGCAGCGGTCCGGTGTCACCACCCCCACCGCCGCCGCCACCGCCGCCGCCAGCGCCGGTGGCCTCGGTGGCGCTGAGCGCAACGACCGCGTCGCTGGTGCCTCAGCAGACCCTTCAGCTGACCGCCACCCCGCGGGACGCCGCCGGCAACGCCCTCAGCGGCCGGACCGTCACCTGGGACGCGACCCCGGCCACCGTGGCCACGGTGTCGGCCTCCGGCCTCGTGTCCGCGGTGACCGCGGGTACCGCCACCGTCACCGCCACCAGCGAAGGCGTGAACGCCTCGGCCGCGATCACGGTACGCCAGGGCGGGGTCGTCGGCACCACCGGCGGGACCGTGACCACGGCCAACGGAGCGGCCACCGTCACCGTGCCAGCGGGCGCCACGACGTCGTCGGTGCCGATCTCGATTACCCCGGTCACCAACCCGCCAGCCGATCCGAAGCTGATCGCCGGGACGGCCTTCGACTTCGGGCCCGACGGCACCACCTTCTCCCAGCCGGTCAGCCTGTCGCTCAAATACGACGCGGCCGCGGCCGTCGGGCGGACCCCGGCACAGTTCCGGGTGCACAAACTGGTGAGCAACGTCTGGACGTTGCTGCCAGGCGGCGCGGTCGACGTCGGGACCCGGACGGTCCAGGCTCCGACCACCAGCTTCAGCACCTACGCGGTGCTGGAGATCGCCCCGGTGGCGAGCGTCACGGTTTCGCCGGGTACGGGCCAGGTGCTCGTCGGCGCCACGTTGGCGCTGGCGGCGCAACCGAAGGACGCCGCCAACGCCAATCTCGGCGGTCGGACGGTGACGTGGACCACCAGCGACGTGGCCAAGGCCACCGTCAGCTCGACCGGCGTGGTGACCGGCGTCGGGGCCGGCGCCGTCACCATCACGGCCACCAGCGAGGGCGTGACGGGCACCGCCACCATCGAGGTCGTGTCGGCCACCTTCGCGCCGAGCTTCAGCAAGCCGTTTGCCGGCGAATTTCCGACCACCAACTTCCTCGATCACGACATTCCGAAGGAATTCGTCGACGTCAACGACATTTTCACCACCTTCTGGGGTGAAGTGCATCCCCAGCGGGGCGGCATGGTCGACGGCCATTCGGGCTACGATTGGCCGATGCCGACCGGCACCCCACTCCTGGCGGTCATTCCGGGCAAGGTGACGCGGGCCTCGACCAGCAACACGCCGTTCTTCTGCCCCCCGCTCAACCGCGACGTGACGGACGCGCACGACGTGATGATCGAGTACACCCTGCCGAATGGCGACGTGGTGTGGGCCTGGTACGCCCACCTCGACCGGATCGACGTGGCGCTCAACCAGCAGGTGGCCGTGGGGCAACAGATCGGCGTGTCCGGCAACACGGGCTGCAGTTCGGCGCCGCACCTCCATTTCGAGGTCTACCGGCGGACGCCCACGAAGCTGATCACGCTCGATCCCTACGGCTGGCAAGGAGCCGGCCCCGATCCGTGGCAGAACCACGTCGACGGGACCGGGAGCATTCAGCTTTGGAAGGCGGGCCAGGCGCCGCTGCTGTGGCGGGAGTCGAAGAACAACTTCACCGCCGGCGCGGCCTGCTGCGCCCTGGTGATCGGTAAGGTGGTGTACCAGGGGGTACGGGACGATCAGAATCCCAACAACGAGTATCTCGAAGTGGCGCTGGACAGTCGGGCGGCCGCGTCAGCCTCCCTCAACGGTTACCGAATCGTCGGGGACAAGGCCGGCCTCAACTTCTCGTTCCCGGCGGGGATTACGCTGAACGCTCAACAGCCGACCATCCGGGTCTACTCCGGCACCGGTACCAACACGGCCACCGAGATCTATCTCGGCCGGTCGACGCCGGTCTGGTCCAACTTCCGGGATGATTGCGCCCGGTTGATTTCGGGTGGTGGCGGGCAGTATCGCTGGAATCTCGGCAACGGGTGTCCGCTGCCGAGCCCGACGCCGGTGGGGCAGCACTGGCTGGCGGAACCAATGCCGGCACCGCGAGAGGCGCATCCGCCCGGGATTCGGGTGGCGCCGCGCTGACGTTCGGTCAAGCGACCTGACGAAGGCCGGCCGGTGCCGGCCTTCATGGTCGCTCGATCTCGTCTCCCACTGGATGGAGCGATGGCGGAGGACCGGGCGACCACCGTGGGAAACTTTCACCGCTCCGCAACGTTACGGGTTCTTCGTTGGTTCTGGCCGCTCCGCCAGGTGCCAGAGCACGCCACACGGGTCGACCAGGTAGGCGACCCGAAGGCCCCACGGCTGCATTGCCGGCGGCCGGGGCGACGGCACCCCGAACTGCCGCGGCAGCGCAAGCGCCTCGATGTGAGCCCACCACGCATCGAGGTCATCGACCATGATCTGCATCATGCAGTTCTCGGCCCAGTCCTTCTGGTAGTAGCGCTGCAAGATGAAGCCGCCTGAGCCGCCACCGAAAATGGCGACCTCGCTCCCCTCGAAGAGCTTCTCGAAGCCGAGCGCCTCATAAAAGCGAGTCGAGAGATCGAAGTCCTTGGTCGGAAGGAATGGACGGATGAGCTCCGTTCCAGCAGGTACGTCAGGCACGCGAGCCGTCTCCTGGGGGATGTCACTGGTTTTCTAGTCAAGTACCTCGGCAAAGAAGGCTCCGAGGTCGATCTCGATCAAGTGGGACGCCCCGCCCGGTTGCCAGAGGAGGTGCCGCACCAGAATTTCCGGCCGGCTGTCCACCGGTCGCCACCGCTCGACCAAGCGGGCATCGAGATCGACGATCCAGAACTCCTCCACCCCGGCGTCCTGGAATGCTGGCCGTTTGACCACCCGATCGTAGCGGGCCGTGGACGGCGACGAGACTTCAACGACCAGCCGTGGAGTGCCGAGGTCGCTCCAGTCCCGCGGCCGGCGCCCGTCGATCAGGGGCACGACGAACAGGTCCGGCTGATACCACTCGCCCGGCCGGAGTTGCAGGTCGGCGGGGGACGCGAGCAAATGCCCGATGGCGTGGGTGCGGACGAAGGGGTCGAGCACTCTGATCAAAGCCAACACGGCGTCCTGGTGGGGCAACCGCGGCGCGGGGGTCACCAACAGCTCGCCAGCGACCAGTTCGTACCGGTTGCCGTCCTCCGGGAGCGCCAGAATGTCCTCGCGGGTCCACCGCCGTGCCAGTGCGGGCATGGCCATAGCTTATCCTCCTCGGCGATTCGTGAGCAAGTCATGCCCCCACTGTCGACTGGGCTCGTCGCTCGGCGGTAACCAATTCGGTGCCGTTGGGATCCGTTCGCCGCAAGGCGGGCGGGCGCCCACGACCAGGAGCGCTACCGCACCGGCAATCCGCTCGGCACCTGAGCGGGAGCCAGGCTCCGCAGGTTCCGCGCGGTGGGATCGGTCAACCCTCGAAGGAACGCGACCAGATCACCGACCTGCGCCGGGGTGAGGCCTAACGGCTGCCTGAGCCGGCCGTCGAGGGTTGCCAGGACCGCCGCCACGGTGGCGGGCTCGCCGTGATACTGGTTCCGGACATCGGGGGCGAGTTGGGAGGGATCGTAGGTGGACAGCGCCAGCGGCACGTCGTTGTAGTGGGTGACGACCGCCTCGAGCGTCGGGTAGGCTCCGCTGTGAAAGTAGGGAGCCGTCAACTCGACGTTGCGCAGCGGCGCCACCCGGAACGCGAACCGCTGGAACTCACCTGTCTGGAGCGCGCCCAACCCGAGATCGAGCGGCGCCTGGGCCCCGGTCCCGGGGCCGACCTGCGGTGCCCCGACGTTCGCGAACGATGTCCCGCCCAGGAACGGGCCGTTGTGACACGTCGCGCAGCGGGCCGTCCCGAAGAAGAGGAGGCCGCCGCGCTTCTGCTGAGCGGTGAGGGCGTTGTCGTCGCGGTCGAGGTAGCGATCGAACGGCGACCCGGTTCGGGTGAACGCCTCCATCTGGAAGGCCGCCAGGGCCCGGGCCGCTTGGTCGAAGCGGGGCGCACTGGTACCCGGGAACGCCGCGCTGAACATCGCGACGTATTCCTGAATGGCAAGCAGGCGGCTCATCACCGCGTTCCACACCTCGGCCGACTGCCCCTGGCCGAAGCCCGCCAACTCGTTCGGGTGGCCGAACACGTCGAGATCGCCGGGGTTGCCTCGCATCTCCCGCCGGTCGAGCACCGGCAGATGGGCCTGGGCCGCGAGAATGTTGGGGAGGCCGACTGGGAGCGCCACTGCCGGGTCGTGGGTAAACGCGCCGCCCCGCCCCGACAGCCGGGCATCCCAGAACACCTGATCGAAGCCGATTCCGCTGTTGAGCAGCGACGGGGTTCCTCGTGGCGTGAACTGCCGTCCCTGGCCAAGGACTCGACCGGCGCCACTCCCCGTGGCGCCGGTGCCGAGGGCCAGCGACCGCCCGTCGGCCAGCGCGGCGGCCACGTCGTGACAGGTTCCACACGACACGTCTCGATTGCCACTCAGAATCCGGTCGAAGAACAGGGCCCGGCCGAGGGCTACCTGCGCCGGATTCTGCGCCGGCATCGGCCCGATCGGGACCACGCCCCAGCCACCGAGCGAGGCACGGAGCTGGGTGTCGAGCGACGGGGGTGTCGGCTCGGGGGGCACGTTGGTGGCATCACACCCCAGACCACCCCCCAGACCCAGAACGAGCAAGAATCGGATCCTCATGGAACCCTCCCGGCTCATCGGAACGGAAACGAGATGGACACCTGGTGGGTCATGACCCGCACGTTACCGAACGAGATCGGCCCACTCGGCGCCACCAGGATGTTCCTCGGCGCCGCGTCCACCGTCGCGAAGTTGCCGGAGAACACGCCGGGGCGGCCGGTGCCGTTGGTGGCGCTGCCGCGATATCGGACTTCCCAAGCGGGAAAGCGGAAACTCACCCCCCAGGTCGGGCTCCATTCGACCCAGTCTTCATCGAGCTGGCGGGAGGTGGCCGTGACGTGATTGCGCTGAGCCAACGAATAGTCGATCCGATGCACCGAGAGGCCGAGCTGAAGGCTCATGGCCTTGGTGGAACGGTCGAGCTCGATGTCCTGCGACAAACCCATCCGGAGGATCGCGTTGGAAAAGCGAAACCGGTTCTCGATCGTCTTGCCGCCCGCGGGAATCGTGGTGCCGAGCGCGGTCTCGACCGGTCCGGCCGCGTCGGCCCAGGTGTGGCTCCAGATCGGCTCGTACACGAGGTCGATCGCCACGGTCGACGCGTCCACCGTCCTGGCCAGCCCCACGCCGAGGTTGAAAGCCTCCGAGTTGCCGGGGTCCCGCGGGATGTTCTGGATCTCGTAGTTCGGAATCTTGGGATGGGACGCGAGGTTGGTGGTGGCGGTCACGCCCACCCGCCAGCCCGGCGCCCGGAGGGCCTGGGTGTACTGGAGGTGCAGGCCCCAGGTGTTGGTGTGGTCGAGGTTTTCCTCCAGCCGGGATCGCTGATCGAACTGTTGACTGCCGGGATCCCAGAAGCTGTCGAGGTAGTAGACGTCGTGCGTCGACGCGTACCGATCGTGGAGGACGAGGGCGCTCAAGGCCCGGTCATCGGTCCACTGTTTGTGGAGGCCGAGGCGGACGTCGAGGGCATGACCGCGCTGGACCAGTCGGGAACTCCCGGCATAGAGCAGGTCGACCCCATCCACGCCGTGGAGCCCCGACCACGACAGGCTGCCTCCGATAGAAAACCCCGGTGACACGGGGCGGCCGACCATGGCGTGGGCAAAGGTGTTGCCGTTCGAGCCTTGGGTGGTTGGCAGGACGGTGGCCTGGTCGAGGCAGGCGCGGCAGGAGATCGGAACCTGCAGGGCCAGCGCCATCGGCTCGCTGAGGTCGACCTGTTGCAGGGCCAGGGCGCCCGCTCCAAACCACGGTCCCGACCGAAATAGGGCGCCGACCGGCAACGTCCGCCCCGCCCCGGCGCCCTGCGACACCCGGTAGACCCCCGGGGCGCCGAAGAACCGGCTCACCGCCAGTCGGAACCCCTTGGCCGGGTTGCTGAACGGGTCGGAAAGCGAATCGTCCACCGCGATGGTGACCCCACCCATCGCCAGGCTCCGCGATGGGAAGAGGTCGAACTGGTGCGACTGGGAGATCGGCACCGTGCGGATCGAGATGACCTGGGCCGCAGCGGCCGCGTTCCAGGAACAGACCAGCACCGCCGCCAGGGGGAGCGCCCGTTGGAGCATGCACCACCTCGTTTCAAGGGGATTCCACCGATGGATACCCCTCTACTCCGTCCGATGTCACCGCTCCCGCGGCACCCCCCACTGCACCAACGCCTCGGTGCCGCGCGGAGACAGTCGGTAGACCCCGATCGACTGGCGCTCGAACCAACCGTACACGTCGCGAGACAGGATGGCCCGGGCCTGCGGATCGCCGGTGGCGGCGGCGACGGCCGAGGCCTTGGTCGGTCCTTGCTCCTGGAGGAAATGGCCAATCGCCACCGCGCGTTGCCGATAGGCGGTGACGATGCCGAGCTTCATGGCGGTACCGCCGAGGTTGGGATCCCCGACCCGCACGGTCCGGCGCAGGTGCTCCACCGTTACGAGCCCGAGGCCCAGCATCCGAAGCAGCTTGAGGATCTGCCGCCGTCGGCGGGTGAGCGGGCCGCAACGCCTCGGCACCCCGAGGTACACCTTCGGCGTCATCACCAGGCGCGCCACCGCCTGGAGAACCAGGTCGAGTGTGAGCGTGAGTTTCAGCTCGACGACGACCGGCGGTTCGCCGGCGCGGACGGCGCCGACATCGCAGTCCTTGACCTCGCCCTTGACCTCGTAGCGCTGCGATTCGAGAAACCGCTTGATCGGACCGTAAAGATCGGACTCCTTCATCCCCCTCGTTCCTGTTGCCCGGCGACTCCGCTTGGGGTCCGCAGGAACTCGATGAGGAGCGGATTGACCAGATCCGTTCGTTCCATGTGCGGCAGATGGCCGGCCCCCTCGACCGGCACGAACCGGATCTGCGGGATGGCCTGACGGACTCCCGCCGCCTCGGTAATCGAGACGGTCGAATCCTCGGTGCCCCAGATCAGCAGCGACCGCGTCCCCGCGGCGCCGACCCGAGCGTAGAGGGTGTCGAGCGTCGATCCGGCCCGGTGGAGAATGGTCGACCGCAGCGCCCGCCCAAACCCACGGTACCGCATCTGGACCCGATAGCGGTCGGGCCAATCGGGCCATTTGGCCGGTTCGACGAAATCGGAGAGTTGGTTGTCGGCCATGCCGGGCACGGCCAGCAGTTGCCACAGCGCGCCGCCCAGCAACGGCAACCGGAACATCGCCGGCAACGAGCCCGCGGCGCCCGCGGCGGGGTCGACCAGCACCAGGGAGCGGACCCGCTCCGGATGACGACCGGCAAAAGCGCCGGTGACGACGCCGCCGTACGAAAGCCCGATCAGATCGACCGGCTCGCGCCAGCCGAGGGAGTCGAGCAGCTGACTGAGTTGTCGATCGGTGAAGTCGACCGTGTAGTCCGCGTCGGGCCGATCCGAGAACCCCCGACCGAACAGATCGTAGCGGGCCACCCGAAACCCCGCGGCCGAAAGAGCCAGAAAGGTGGAGTCCCAGATGTAGGACGGCACCGAAAATCCATGCACCAGGACGACGCGCTGGCCGCTGTCGGGGCCGGCCACCTGGTAGTGGGTGACACCGTCGTCGAGCGCCACGAACTGACCGGGCGCGCCTGCCCGGGCCGCGGCATCGAGGGTGGCGCGTTCGGGATTACGGACCCGGACCGCCACCAGGAACACGACCACGAGCAGCACGACCGCGAGGACGAGGCGCTTGAGCACGGACTTACCTGTGTGGATAGGTGAGGCGTTCGGTGAACGCGGAGCGCGATCGACATCCACTGGCCGTGCTCCGGATGGCACGGAGTGTAACCGGTCAACCGGCAGCCGGCGACCGAAGCGCCCAGCCCACCCCGGCGGTCCGTCAAGGCGTCGGCAGCACGCGAGTGGCCTCGTAGGAGAGCTGGTGAGTGATCTTGTTGTACCAGTACATCCCCCTGGCCGCCCCACTCGGCTGGTACACCCAGAGTGATTGCATCCGTTCGATGTCCCCGGCCACGTTCATTCCGGTCCGCACTCCGTCGACGCGCCACCCCAAGATGACCCGAATCCCCTGCGGACCCACCAGCACTGCCGGCAGGCCGGTGAAATCACGGGTCTGGGCGATGGCCGACCCGAGGAACCCCTCCGCTCCGGATCCGAGCGATTCCTCCCACTCGGGATCCGGACTCGGCGCGAGTTCATTCCTCGCAAGCGGAATCAGGACCTGCGAGGGATCGAACCGAGTAGCCGTCCCGGTCGGGTCGGACTGGAGGTACACACCCGGGCGGTACTTCGTCCCACCGACCGTGACCTCTCTTGGCACCAGGATGAGGAGCCCCCGCTCTGGGTTGGTCTCGAGCTGCTTGAAGAGGGCCGAGTCCGCCCGGAACCAGGTCACATGGTCGGAGTTCTTGACTCCTCCGGCATCCGCGTAGGCCGCCCCGGGCGCCGGTGTCTGGAGTCCTGGCACCAACAGCTTGTCGAGCTTGAACCTCGTAAATCGCCAGATGGTCGGAACGAACCCGACCTCGTAGGTCCCTGAGACCCGGGCAAACGGAACGCCGCTCGCGTCCTGGCCGACGACCTTCACCTCGTACACGCCGTCGGTGGCGAACGTATGGGTGACGGTGCTGTCGTCGGTTCGAGTGACGGGTGCGGTCAGATCGCCGAAGTCCCAGACGTAGCGCGCTCCGGGAGGAGCCTTCCCGTAAGGCAACGCCGCGAACGAGAGCGGTTTTTTCGGCTCCGGCAACTCCGGAGCGGCGGGGTTGGTGATCCTCTGGCCGAAGCGGTTGGCTTTGATGAAGGCCCAGGTGAAGTCGACGAATAGGTCATTGATGGTCGCCAACATCCCCAGGGAATCCCGGCCCGTCAGGTCGGCGGTTGGCGTCGGGGAGGGTACTGGCCGGCCTCGCCGGTCGACCAGCGGGCCTCGGCTCCGAACCGGCATGCACGTCGAACAACTCAGGGTGAGCAGGACCTCATCGGCCCAGACGGAGACGCTATCGCGCAAACGGTCGAAGGTATCGGTCAGCGGGTTGAACGCCTCGAAGATCAACGTCGGGAAGGTGCCATTTCCAGCCTCTCCCCGACCGAATTGACCAAGACGCTCTCGCCGCAACCCGGGGCGGAAGCCCCTTGCGGTACGCCAGTGTCCGGCAAATCGTAGACGGCTCTTGGTTTCTCCCTCCCCACTCTTGCCAGAAATTCTCGTCGTTTCCTTTCGGATGAACGCAAGTTTCGCATCCGATTGACGATGAAGATTGCCATCACCGACCGGAGTCGACCACCATGCTCAATCGACAGCAACCACACGAAGTCGGTCTCCAGTTGCCTGAGCAGCACATCTTGGACGACATCTTCCGAAAGCTCGTGGTGAAGGCTCGGCACGGACCTCGCAAGCTCGCAGCATAATTCGGCAAGCTCATTCACCGCACGGCATCTGTCATGTCGGTAGTGGTTTTTCCATTCCTGCACC
>CADEGB010000018.1:22943-26850 GCA_902826755.1 uncultured Gemmatimonadota bacterium | reverse complement strand
CCCGACTGATTCCGGCTCGACACCAGCTCGACGCCGGTGCCGCCATCCTTGTGGTACATCCAGAGGCCGCTCTGGCCGGGCTGGCCGCCGGTCGGCATACCCTGCCGCACGACCATGATGTACTGGCCGTCCGCCGACCACGCCGGCATCGAGACCCGGACGTTGTTGTCCGTGAACACGGCCCGCGGGTTCGAGCCGTCGGCGTTCATGACCCAGAGGTTGTTCTGTCCCCGGCGATCCGAGACGAACGCGATCAGCTTCCCATCGGGCGAGATCCGGGGATGGGTGTTGATGGCGATCCCGCTCGACTGGGTCAGCGCCACGGCATCGCCGCCGGCGGCCGGGAGCCGATAGATGTGACCGAGCAGGTCGAACGCGAGCCACTGCCCATCGGGACTCTGGTCCACCGACATCCAGGTTCCCTCGGTCGTCGTAAACGCGATGTCCCGGGTCTTGCCGCGCGGCTGGGTAACGTCCCAGGTCGGCTTGTCCTGGGCAAAGAGCCCGGAGCCAAGGAGATAGGAAACGACGACGAGGGAAGGGGTAAGGCGCATGACCTGACCCCGAAGTCAGCCGGCGGGCCCGGCGGGGGTGTGATCGCAGCGAACACTGGAAGATGGTCCCCCACCGGGGAGAGGTAAACCCGGCGGGGTCATCTGGCGCCGACACCCCGCTCCGCGGGCGCACCGACGGCTCGGGTGCGGAACCTGAGCCGCCGCTCTAGCTTCCATGATGCGTTCGGTGTCCGTCAGGCTTGCGGCTTTCCTCCTGCTGGTCGGGTGGCCCTCCTCGCTCCTGGCGCAGGCGGCGTCGACCGGCACCATCGAGGGCCGGATCGTCGACAGCGCAGGGGCCGAGGTGGCCCTCGCGGCCGTCCGGGTGGAACGCGCGGATCGAGGCCTGGCCCGCGACGCCGTCTCCGACGGCAACGGCCGGTTCCGGATCGGGTTCCTGGCCCCAGGGGAGTTCCGGGTCAGCGTGCGACGAATCGGCTTCCGCGCGGCGGTGCTGGAACGGGTCGGCGTCGAGGCCGGCGCGGTGACCCGGCTCGCGATCCGACTTGATCCCGTGGCGCGGACGCTCGATTCCCTGGTCACGACCGCGCCGCTGGTGACGATCGACCGGGAAGGCACCGAGTTCGGCACCGCGCTCGGTGCCCGCGAGTTGCGCCGCCTGCCGCTTCCGAACGAGGCGCGCGACCTCGTCCGCTTCGTCAACGGCGCGCGACCCGACCAGGTCTGGGGCGGCGCCACCGCGCAGGCCAACAACTACCAACTCGACGGGGTGGCCGTGAATCACCCCGGCGTCGGCGGCGATCTGCTCCAACCGAGCGTGGCCTGGATCGAGGAGATCCAGGTCCGGGGCCTCGGTGCCGGGGCCGAGCACGGCAATTTCCAGGGCGGGATCGTCAACATCGTCACCCGGTCGGGGCAGAATCGCCGCGAAGGGGCGATCCGCTTCTCGGCCGAAACTCACCGACTCAACGGTTCGAATCTGGTCGTCGGCGAAGCCGGGTCGGAAGTGAGCGATCGGCTGGAACTCGACGGCCAACTGCTCGGTCCCATCGTGCGGGATCGGCTCTTCTATGCGCTGTTCGGGCAGGTGGTGCGCCGGCAGGTCCGGGTTCTCGATCAGTTTCCCGATGCCGTCGGCGCCTTCGTGGCCGCCCCGCCACGGGAGTTCCAAGGGCGTTTCCTCGGCAAACTGAGCTGGCTCCCCACCAGTCGCGACAACGTCTCGCTGTCGCTGGCGCGGTTCGACACGGACGTCGATCGCTTCGGGCAGACTGGGTTCAAGCGGGCCGAGGCTACCCAGCGGCTCGACGCGGGTTCCTGGCTCGGCACCGTGGCGTGGCAACGGACGTGGTCGGCTCGGAGCTTCCTCGAGATCAAGGTGTCCGGTTACGACGGCCACGATGACCGGCTCCCTCAGCGTTCCTCAGAGGTGCCCGCGCTTCAGGTCCTCAATCAGGTCGATCCCCTGGAGTATCAGAATGCCGTGTTCAGCGAGCGCCGCGCGCCGAGGACCGGGGCCCTTTCCGCCACCTGGGACCGTTATGCCCGGCTGTTCGGCGGCGAGCATCATCTCAGGTTCGGCGTCGAACTATCCGGTTCGAGCTGGAGTTTCCATCGGAGTCGGAAAGGAGGACTGACCTGGCGGCCGGGTCTCCGCACCGCGGCACCCGCCTTCGATCCCGCCAACCCGTCGACCTGGCTTTTCAACGGCGCCCTCACCAGCACGTGGGGTGGCGACATCGCGCTCGACTCCAAGACGGGCACCGGTGCCGTCTTCCTGCAGGATCACGTTCGCCTCGGTTCGCGCCTGACGCTCAGTCCCGGCCTTCGCTGGAGCCGGTGGACCGGGCAGCTCGGCGCGGCCCGAGGCAGCTTTGCCGACGTGATTCGGACCACGGGACTCGACCCCCGCCTCGGCGCGACGCTGGCCCTCTCCGCGGATGGAGCGCTGTCGCTCAAAGCGCTTTGGGGCCGATACCATCAGAGCCTCTTTGCCGCGTTTTTCGATCGATCGGCGGGCGCCGACGTCTACCAGGACGAAGAGCGGTGGGAATACACGGGCGCACCCTTCGGGGATCCGACGACCGTGCTGTCGACCGCTCAGCGCTCAGCGCTGGCGGCGCAGGGCCTCTTCCGGCGGGTCGAGGTGACCCGTTTGAGCGAAACGGGCGTCGCCACCGACTATCGGCAGCCGTATGTCGATCAAACCGTGATCGGCCTGGAGAAGACGTTCGGCGACCACTGGAAGGCCGAGGCGGTGTATGTCCATCGGGACAACCGGAACATGGTGTCGTTAGTCGATCGCAATCTGGCAAGCAACTACACCGTCTTTACCAACGTCGGGGTCCTCGACCGCTTCTTCAACCCATTCAGCCTGAATGGTCGGCCACTTCGGCTACCTCGCCTGGCGGTGTCCAATGAGGACATCCTCTACTGGTTTGCGCTTCTCCAGGCTGGCGTGGTAGCGGGCGGTGAGTTCCTCCCGCCCGGGATGACCGCAGCGCAGGTGGCGGCGCTCCAGTATCGGCCCGATCTGATCCTGACCAACGTGCCCGACGCCCGCCGCCGCTTCGACCAGCTCCAGCTGAGAATCCAGGCCCGTTACCCCTCGTGGTGGGTCGATGTCGGCGGAACGATCACCGCGTTGGAGGGCAACCTCAACACGGTCGTGGGGCCCGACGATTACGGCGGCTCGTCCGCCGGTCCCTGGGTGCGCCTCAACGAGAGCTTCGACGCCCTCGGCAACCTCGCCAACCAGAGCCGGATCGAGCTCAAGGCCCGAGCGGGCACCGACCTGCCCCTCGGGTTCCGGGGTGCGGCGTTCGTCGAGTATGCCAGCGGCGACTACTACACGCCGACGCTGACGCTGTCGAACCTGCTGTTCGAGTTCGAGGCCGACCTCCCCAACCTGAGTCCTCGGCTCCGCCGGCTCCATTCGTTCTTCTTCCAGACCACGACGGGTCAGCGGCTGTTCGTGCAGCCACGAGGAGCGTATCAGTATCCGGCGCGGGCCACGGTCGATCTTCGGCTCGAGCGTGACCTGACCCTCGGTCGCTCGCGTCTCCTCTTCACCCTCGACGCGTTCAACGTGCTCAACAACGCCACGGTCACCGAAGTGCACACCTCGTTCAACGGCGAAACGGACCCGTTCGCGACCGGCCGCCTCGGCGCGGTTCGCAATCGCCTGCCGCCCCGAACCGTCCGAGTTGGTACGACGCTTCAGTTCTGACCGGTTGGGGGTTCTACTTCTTTCGAGTCCGGCGCTTCGGGGCCGCAAAGGCCCAGGCCAACTCGAGGAGCTCCTGGATTTCCGATTGGCGGGCCAACGCCAGTCGAACCAGAACGGCAGGGTAGTTGCGGTAGTGATCGGTGGTGAAGTACATGGCCGGTTT
>CADEGB010000018.1:20483-22933 GCA_902826755.1 uncultured Gemmatimonadota bacterium | reverse complement strand
CGCATGAGTAGGTCGCGATCCTCGAAGCTGATCCGCACCACCAGGACCGTATCGTCATCCCGGAGCCGGGCGAAGAACTTCCCGGCCACCATGAACGACGGCATGCCGTAATGAGGCTTCAGTTCGGTCTCCGGAAGCGCCAGCGCGAGTCGGTTGACCAGAGCGGCGGTGACCGGGGTACGCCGGCCGGCCATCAGACGCCGAACTGGCGGAGGTGATGTTCGAAGTGCCGGTAGCCGAACACTCCCCAGGACGCGCGGGTCATGGAGCCGAGAAGGGGATGGGTCGTCGCGATCCTCGTGGCGGTGGCCCATCGTTCCAGCAGTTCATCGAACCGGGCGACGTCCGCGGCCAGCTCGGTTGGCATCGTGGCGAGAAGCTGTGGGGCGGTCCTGATCCTGGCCTTCGGGATCGGAAGCAGGTAGATGATCAACTGCTTGATCGGTGGCCACGACATGATCGGCCGTCCGGTTCCGAGGCCGGGGATTTCGTCGAGCATCATCCGGACGGAGTCGATCAGGTGGGTCACCATCCGGGGTGCCGTTAGAGTGCCGAACCGGGCAGGCGCCTCGGGTGTGAGCCGTCCGAGGCGTTCAACGATCTCCCGCCGCGCAACGGGGTCGACCAGGGTGTTCATCCGTCAATAATGCCGTCCAGGGCCGAACCCCGAAAGTCCGGGGAACCCGGTTGCCAGAACTCCGCCCTGTCAGGGCTCGTACGTCATAGTGAGGCCCGGGAAAACGTCGGGTCGTCCCCAGCACTGGCGAGGGATCCCATGACGTCACGATGGAACAAGGCCCGAATCGCAGCGGCCCTGGTGGTGGCCCTGCCCGGACCGGGGTGGGCTCAATCCAGCAAGGTGGCCCGGTCGGACGCGCCGGCCACCATTGCTCTCACCGGGTCCGACGAACCGGGCGCCTCCCTTCGGATCGACGGTGTGCTGGTGACCGGCCCCGCCCGAACCCCGGTGGCTGGCGCGTCCATCTACGTCTATCAGACCGATGCGGGCGGGGTCTACAATCCCGCCAATCCGCGGGACAGCGATCATCCCCGAATCCACGGATACCTCCGCACCGACCGGCTGGGCCGCTACGCCTTCACCACGATCCGACCGGGATCGTACCCTAACACGACGAACCCCGGGCACATTCATTACCAGATCGTGGCGCCTGGGTATCGGGACCGGATCTTCGAAATCGTCTTCGAGGGCGACTCGCTGATTCCAGCCCAATGGCTCCGGGACGCGGCCGGCGACCAGAGCGGCGTGGCCGTGGTGCGGCTGGAGCGGGCGTCGGGAGGAGGATGGCGCGGGGTCCACGACGTGGTGCTCCGGCCCGAGCGGCCCTAACGCCGCGCGCTTCGCCCCACCATCCGCTTGAGTCGCGCGTGGTCCTCCCGCTCCCTTTCCTCGAGCAGCGCGCGAACCCGAGCCGCTTCCTCTTCGAGACCCGGCGCCACCCGGCGCTCCAGCGTGTTCACCTGGCGCGAGGTTCGAGCCAGAGCCTCCGCCAGACGCCGAAGCCGGATCTCGGTGGAAGCCGCGTCGAGGAGCAGTTCGATCAGCCGCTCAAACTCGTCGGTTGCGGTGATCGCGGCCGGCCCGGTGAGGCCGGGGCCCTGCCCCCGACCCGGCAAGGTCCGCTGCACCGGGGCAAGGCGCTCGACGGCACCGGTCGCGACTCCCCACGATTCCGACACCGTCACCTCGACCTCGAGCTTGCGGCCGGGCCAGCCCAACACCTCGAGTGGGCCGTCGCCGTGGACGGCGCGGGCGGCCACGAGCGCGGCGTAGGCGGCGGCGGCTCGGGCATCGACCCGTCCCCGGGCCTCGATGGCCGGGTGGGCCACCTTGAACAGATCGGCCACCAGGGCTCGGCGCTTCCGGGTCAGGAGTTCGATTCCCTTGCGGACCCGCTCGAGCCGACGCCGGGACCGGAGCAGCTGCGATCGGGTGGGCGCCACGCGTCGGCCGATCATCAGGCGCCGCTCCCCCGCCGGGTTGCCCAGACCCTGTCGGGGATCTTGGTGAGATCCTCGCGGGGCAGGGTCTCCAGCAGTCGCCAACCGGCTTCGATCGTCTCTGAAATCGTCCGCCGTCCCAGACCCTGGTGGACGAACTCCCGCTCGAACCGCTCCGCAAAGGCCATGGCCCGCCGATCGGCTGGTGGCAAGCCGCTTTCGCCGACGATGGCCGCGGTGAAGCGGGCTTCCCGCCCGAGGGCATAGACCGCGTAGAGCTGGTCGGCCCAGACTCGGTGCTCCGGCACGGTCTGCTGGCCGATGCCGGACCCCATCAGGCGCGACAGCGAGGGCAGCACGTCGATCGGTGGGAACACGCCCCGGCGGTCGAGCTCGCGGCTGAGGACCAGCTGCCCTTCGGTGATGTACCCGGCCAGGCCCGGAATGGCATGAGAAATGCCCACCTCCGGGACCTGCGGGTCCGGCCACTG
>CADEGB010000018.1:0-20473 GCA_902826755.1 uncultured Gemmatimonadota bacterium | reverse complement strand
GTCCGGAATCGGATGAGTAAGGTCATCGTCGGGCATCGTCAGGATCGGCAGCTGGGTGATCGAACCGTCGACGCCATGCAGCACACCCGCGCGCTCGAACAGGGTGGCCAGGTCGGTGTACATGTATCCGGGGTACCCACGCCGTCCCGGGATCTCCTCTCGGGCGGCGCCCAGTTCGCGGAGCGCCTCGCAGTAGTTGGTACAATCGGCCAGCACGACGAGCACGTGGAGCCCGAGGTCGAACGCGAGATGTTCGGCTTCGCTCAACGCGAGGCGGGGCGCGAGGAGGCGCTCGATGGTGGGGTCGCCAGTCCGGTTCAGATAGAAGACACTGCGGGCCATGACCTCGCTGCCCTCGAACCGATCCATGAAGCGGCGGGCTTCCCGCTGGGTAATGCCGATGGCCACGAAGATGACCGCGAACGGCTCGTCCTTCGGGGTTCGAGCGCCCGCCACCACCCGGGCCGCGAGTTCGAGTCCTGGCAGGCCGGCGCCGGAAAAGATCGGGAGTTTCTGGCCCCGAACCAGCGTGTTCATCCCGTCAATGGCCGAGACGCCGGTTTCGATCACGTCGCGCGGCTTTCGTCGACGGACCGGGTTGATCGGTGCCGCCCACACCGGCCGCCGCGCGGTGCCGATCGGCGGCGGCAACCCGTCGAGCGGCGCGCCGGCCCCGCTCAGCACCCGGCCGAGCAATTCCCGACCGACCGTGGCCCGCGCCACCTCGCCGGCCAGGGTGACGCGCACGGTGGCCGGGGTCAACCCGACCATGTCCTCGAAGACCTGGACCACGATCCCGTCCCGCCGGACCTCGATGACCTGGCCCCGGCGCTGACTCCCATCGGGCGATTGCAGGCCGACCCACTCGCCGAGCGCGGCGCGATGGGCCCCCGCCACCTCGATCAGGGGACCGGACGCCGCTCGGGCGCCCGCGTGGGTTCGCGGTGTGCCGCTCATCCCGTGCCTCCTCCAGCCCGGACCGCCGCCGCCCGGGCCGTCGCCACCTGCTCGGGTGTGGGGTCCGCTACCGAGCGGATCGACACGATCGCGCGCCGGGCGGCGCCAGCGTCGACGGCGCCGAGACCCCGACCCGCCGCGATGGCGGCGAGTCCCGCGCGATGGAAGCCGTGAATCACCTCGGCCAGGGCCGCCGTCTTCCGAACCTCGGAACGGGCGTCGGCCGGATCGTAGGCGCTCTGACCGATCAGGAGGTCGCGCACCAGCCGGGCCGATTCGAGGATCAACCGGTCGGCGTCCTCGAGCGCCTCGGGGCCGACCAGGCCGGCCACCTCGCGGAGTTCGCGATCGCGCTGGAGCAATTCGAGGGTTTCGCGCCGAAGCCGGGTCCATGCTGCGCCACCCTCTCGCTCGAACCAGGGCGTAACGTCGTCGACTTGGAGGCTGTAGCTCGTCTCCCAGTCCACCGCCGGAAACTGGCGCTGGTGGGCCAGCGCGGGATCGAGGGCCCAGAGGCCGCCCACCACCCGGAGCGCCGCCTGGGTGACGGGTTCGGAAAAGTCGCCGCCGGGAGGGGAGAGCGCGCTGATGAAGGTGACGGCACCCTCCCGTGCCGGGCTCCCCAGGGGAACGGCTCGGCCGGCTCGCTCGCAGAGCTTGCCGAGTCGGTTGCCTAACGATGTCGGATAACCTTCCTCGCCCGGCATTTCCCGGAGCAGCGAGCCGATCTCGCGGAGCGCCTCGGCCCAGCGCGACAGCGAATCGGCCATCAACGCCACCCGGTGTCCCATGTCGCGATAGTACTCGGCCACGGTCAACCCGAGATACACCGACGATTCGCGGGCGGCCACCGGCATGTTGGAGGTATTGACGACCAGAACGGTCCGATCGAGCAGCGGCCGACCGCTCCGGGGATCTTCGAGCCGCGGAAATTCCTCGAGGACGTCCGCCATTTCGTTGCCGCGCTCGCCGCAGCCGACGTAGACCACGATGTCGGCCTCCGCGAACCGGGCCAGCGATTGTTCGATGACCGTCTTGCCGGTGCCAAAGCCGCCGGGCACCGCCACCGCGCCGCCCTCGGCCACCGGAAACAGGAAGTCGAACACCCGCTGCCCGGTGACGAACGGCCGATCGGCCGGGAGCCACGCCGCGATCGGCCGGGGAATCCGAACCGGCCAGCGCTGCGCCAGACCCAGCGTCCCGCCATGATCGAGCCGGCAGACGACGTCATCGACGGTGTACGATCCGGCGGCGATCGCGACGACCGTCCCACCCTGCCCAGGCGGGACCATGATCCGATGGGAAATCCCGGGGCGCTCTTCGACCGCGCCGATCACGTCGCCTGGGCCAATCGGGTCGCCGACCTTCACCGCGGGCTCGAACGGCCACCGCCGGGTGCGATCGAGCGTCGGTACCACGGTCCCGACGCCGATGAACGCGCCTTCGGCCGCCGCCAGACGCTCGAGGGGCCGGCCGGTGCCGTCGAGGACCGACCCGAGGAGACCAGGGCCGAGTTCCGCCAACAGCGGCGCGCCAGTGGGGACCACGGGGTCCTCCAGCGCGAGTCCAGCGGTGTCCTCGAACACCTGAATGGTGGCCACGTCACCATCCAGGCGGATTACCTCGCCGAGCAGACCGCGAGGACCGACCCGGACGATCTCGAAGAGGCCGGCCTCCCGGAACGGGGCCGCCTCGACCAGCGCGCCGGCGGCGCGGATGACGCGGGCGGCGGTCACTGGAGCCTGACCCGGTAGCCGATGGCTCGTCGCAATAGCTCCACCACCCGGTCCTCGGCCGATCGGGCACCGCTCCATGCCGGACCTGGAAACGGGACCACCACCGGGCGGGCCGATCGGTCGAGCCGGGTCCGGAGGTCCGGTGGCAACGTGTCGTAGATCGATTCTTCGATCAACAGGACGCCGAGGTCCGACCGTTCGAGGCAGGCGGTGATGGCTGGCGTCGGATCCGCCACCTCCGCGAGCGGCTCCGCCACCAGGCCAGCGAGCGAGAACCCGACCACGGCCGCGGGGCGACAGATCACCTCGACCATGCCTCTCATGCGGCCGTCACCAGCAGCGGCTCCACCGCCGAGGCGGTGGCTCCCATGGCCAGCCCGCCCAACACCAGTCGGAGATCATGGGCTTCCGCCCGAATCCGTTCGATGATGGCGAACAACACCCCGGGACCGAGCGGATCCCGCCTCCCGACCGCGCGGAACCACGCCTGGAGGGCCACCGCCGCGCGGCTCTCGAGGGTGGCCACCGGCGCGGTCCGCTCCGCGAACACGGTGGCGAGCGGCCCGTCCGCGAAAAGTCCGGCCAGTCGATCCCGGATCTGGTCCGGGTCGGTCAGCGTCGCGATGCGTCGGAACTCCGCCTCCCGGATGGCCCGCCCGCCGGCCACGAAGACCAGGTCTGCCGGGATGTCGCCCGCCCAACCACCAGCCGCTAGCAGCGACCAGGCGTTTTCCCGATCGATCATCGTCGCGACGAACTGGCGGACGTCGCGGCCGCCTCCGCGAGCGGATCGGGTGGCCCGGATCGCGAACGAGCGGGCCAGCGCCAATTCGAGGCCGAACAGCCCTCGTTCCGCGGTGCCGTCGTTCCGCGCGCTTCGACGCGCGGCCTCCGCGAGCGCCCGAGCGGCGGGATGTCCCTGTCGCCACAGCTCACGAATCATCTCGTCGGGGGAGGCGGCCCGCGCCAGCCGCTCGAGCGCGCGTTCCGGCAGGATGGGAGTGGGGACCAACGCCCGCAGCCGCGCCAACGGCGCCGCCCCATGGGCCGCGCCGCGAAGGAGCGATCGGAGGCTCCGCCGGTCCTCGTCTTCGTAAATCACCGCCAGCGCCGCCCGCCGGGGCCCGAGCCAGCGGTCGAGGATCGCGAGCCGGCGCGCGGCCACCCGGCCGATGGCCCGGTCGAACTCCCCCGGTGACCCGAGAGCCGCCGGATCGATCGGCACGCCGAGGTCGATGATCCGGCGGACCGCCGCGAGCCAGGTGCCCGCCTCGAGCAGCCGAAGCAGCTGCTCCCGCCGGAGCAAGTGGGTCGCCAGACCGACCGCGCGGGCGTTCACGTCATCCCACCGCACCGGTAGCCTCTTCCATTCGCGCCGCCAGCGCGATCGCCAACTCGGCCCGGTCTCGGCCGAGTCGCTCGGGCAGGGTGTTGTCGACGGTCACGACCCCATCCTCGGTTCGGCCGAGAATGCCTGGTGCCGCCGTTGGCGCCGGTGCCACGCGCACTCCGATCCGACCTGCCAGCAGCGTCTCGACCAGAGCGGCGGCCTCGGGCCGACACTCGAGGAGGCAGGGGCGCTCTTCGAGATAGCGCATCGTCTCGGCAACCAGGTCGCCCAGTCGATCGCGCCACCGTTCGAGCGGGAGCCGGTCGAGCCGGGAGCGCGCCGCCGCGAAGACCCGATCGATGGCCGCCGCCCGGGCCGCCAAGGTTCGTTCCCGGTGTCGTCGTTCCGCGCTCGCCAGGGCGCGTCTGGTCAGTCCCGCCTCGGTCAGCGCCAGGCGCTCGACGGCGGCAGCGCGGTCCCGTTCGACCCGCGCCGTGGCCTCCCGCTCGATGGCCAAGGCTTCGGCCTCCGCCGTCGCTGTGAGCCGCGCGGCTTCGGCTTCCGCCTCGCGCTCGAGGACGGTCAGCAGTTCGTCGATCGCCATCGGAACGTCAGGCGGCTCGGAACAGGATCATCAGCGCCACGATGAAGCCGAGGATCGCCATCGTTTCCGGGATGGCCACCATCAGAATCGCGGTGGTGCTCAGTTCCGGCTTTTCCGCCAGGGTCGCGGCCATGGCGGGTCCGATGCGCGACTGCGCCCACCCGGTGGCCAGCGCCGGAATCCCGACGGCCACCGCCGCGCTGATCGCAATCCAGAAAACCGACATCGTACCTCCTCGGTCAGGGTCGCGGCGTCCCCTGTGGACGCCAGTGACCGAACGGCGCGAAGGGCGCGCCGCCCGGGCTGTAGAATTTTCCGAAGAACTCGACGTAGTGGAGCCGGAGCCCGTGGACGGTGGGGGCAAAGACGCCGAGGACGAAGTTGACGAGATGGAACAGGAGACCGAACAGGACTCCCACCACCACGCTCCCCACACTGCCCGCCAGCCGGTTTGCCACCACCGCCATCATCACCGACGCGGTACCGAGCGCCATGATTCGGGCGTACGAGAGGACGTTGCTCACCGTCGACAGGAACTCGATCGGCGCGATGATGCCCTCAGCCACCACCAGGACTGGAAAGGCGATCAGGGTGACCACCACCGCTGGGGTGAGAAGCCCCCGCGGCACGATCCCGAAGGCCGCCAGCAGCGCCACGGTCACGAAGATCAGCATGGCCAGCGCGGCGCTTCGGCCAACGGCCTGCCGCGGATGTCCCCGGGCGGCGTTGATGATGCCGAGGATCATGCCGAGCGAGACGTGGACGAAACCGATCGCGACGGCCAGCGCCAGGAAGGGGATCAGCGACTCCTCGCGGTTGAACGCCACCGGTCGGAGCCCGAACCACCGATGGCCCAGGTCGCCGAAGAACTCGCCGAAGCCGATGCCGAAGAGGATCGCGAACGCCGAACCGGCCCCGAGGACCTCAGCGATCGCCCGACCGGTGGTGCCTTCGCGCGAGCGGCGACGGAGTCCGAGCGCCAGCGCGGCAAGCACCAGACCGTATCCGATGTCGCCCAGGATCAGGCCAAAGAACATCGGGAAGAACACCGCGGTATAGGGCGTCGGATCGATCGAGCCGTATTTCGGGAGGGGCAACATCCTGGTCAGGATCTCGAACGGCCGGAATAGACGGGGGTTGGCCAACACGACCGGCGCGTCCGCCGCGCTCCATTCCTCCCGCGCCACCGGCTCGATTACCACGGTCGAGCCGCCGCGGCGCCCGAGGTCACGGGTCAGGCGGGGCAACTCGCTGCTCGGCGTCCACCCCTCGAGGACGAAGCTTCGCGGGGTCATGGCCGCCTGCTCCCGGGCGGCCAGCTCGAGCAAGCGATCGGCGGCCGCCAGGCGCCCGCGAGCGAGGTCGGGTCCTTCGCCTTCCACCAAGCCCTTCCGGCGCCGATCCAGATCAGCCAAATCCGCGTCGAGCGCGTCACGGCGGGCGGCGAGCTCGGGAAGCGCATCGAGCATCGCGCCGGCCGCCACGCCGGGCGGGAGCGGCAACTCGTGAATGCCGGTCTGGGCCAGCAGTCGATCGACCCGTGGCGCCTCGGCGGTGGGCACCAGCAGCAGTGCCGCCAGCTCGCCGCTCGGCATCGGACTCGTTTCGAGCGCGAACTCGGTGCCGAGGACCTTCTCGAGCGCCTGGCGGAGCCGGGGCACCGCGTCGGGATCTTCGCCGCGGAGGATCAGCTGGTATCCGTGCATCCGGCCACCTTGGGCCCGCGGCAGGAGCCCCCGGAATGCCTGGACGAACTGCTCGAATCGGGCGATCTCGGCCCGTTGGCCGGCCGCGTCGCGGCTCCGTCGTTCCAGCCGGTCGATCTCGCGACCGACGCGATGGGTGGCGCGGACCCACCGGGCAAAGTCTGCTGTCGAGGCTGGCCCGGCGGCCGGCGGGTGGTGCATCGGCGTCCCGGTCCGGGTTGCCAGTACGTCGAGGTCGCGGACGAGATTCCGGAGATGCCGCGCCTGCCGGGTTTCCTGCTCCGACAGCTCGACGGGTTGCAGCGCCGGCGCCGCCTTGGGCGCCGCCAGATGGACGATCCCGATGTCCTGGAGGGCCGCGAGGGTCTGGTCCAACTCGGGCCGTGGCCCGAGGATGCGTACCCGCGTCATCGGGATGATCATGGCGCCAGCACCCGCTCGACCAGCCAGTCAGCCCAGGCGTCGACCTCGCGGTCCGAGAGTCCCTCGAAGCGGCCCACGATCCGGTCGGTCTCGATCTCGATCTCGGCGCGACGGCGGGCCAACTCGTCGTCGCGGCGGGCCGTGCGCCCACTGTCGAGCGCGGCCAACTCGGCGGCCAGGCCCTCGATCAAGGCGGCGGCGCGGGTCCGTGCCTCGGCCACACGGGTGGCCGCCCGTTCCCGCGCCTCGGCCACCGCGGCATCGAGCCGGGCTTCGGTGGCGAGCAACTGCGCCAGCGAGCCGGATGCGCCCCCCGGAGGGTCGTGCCGCCTGGTGCCCAATGCAGCCTCCCCGGGAGCCTGTCGACAACGGCTCCCGGGGAGGAAGGTGGCCCCGGATTGGTGAACTGGAGGAAAGAACGGGTTGAAGGCCTCTTCAGGACCCGGACGGCCCTGGACCTACTTCCATTCGGTGGCCAGCCGCTCGGCGATCCGGCCCTCGAGCGCCTCGAGTTCCACGAAGTCGCCCTTGTTCTGCCCGGTGAAGATTCCCACCACCGTCGGGCCACCCTGGTAGAAGAGGATCCCGACGTCGTTGCCGGCAATCGGGGGCCAGTCGCCGGTCTTGTGGGCCACATGGACGCCCTTGTATTGGGCCCGCCGTGGGAGCCGCGAGGTGGAGAACTGGCGGCCCATCATCTCGACCATCATCTGGCTGTGCGCCTTGGAGGCGTACTTGGCGTCGAGGATGCCCTCGAGCATCGTGACGATTTCCCGGGCGGTGGTGACGCCGAGCCACTTGGTCGAGTCGCCCTCGATGGCAAAGCTTCGGGCGGCGGATTCGGGGCCGGTCGGGAAGCCCTTGTCGAACACTTCCCGGTCGGTCATCGACGCGTTCTTGGGATCGGCTCGGATCCAGACTTCGCGAAAGAGCGCGCCGGTGGTCGAGTTGAGCCGGGTCTGCTTGAAGCCAAACCGGGCCAGCATGTCATTGACCGCCTTGAGTCCGACCTTGCCGATCAGGATGTCGGTGGCGGTGTTGTCGCTGGTGATGATCATCTGCTCGATCAGGTCCCGCCAGGTGAGCGAGACGCCGGGATCGAACGTCTGGATCAACCCGCTTCCCCGGCGGTAGTCCTCGGCCCGAACCGGGTAGCGGTCGGTCAGCTTGAATTTGCCGGCCTCGACGTCGCGGAAGGCCTGGATCATGACGGCCAGCTTGATCACGCTGAGGGTGTTCATCGGCTGGTCGGCTCGAATCGCGATGGTGCGGCCGGAGGGACGATGCCGGGCGAACATGGAGCTCCGCGCCTGGAGCCCGTCGAGTCCCTTGGCAAAGTCTGCCTCCATCGTCTGGGCGGCGGCCGCGGCCGGGACGGCGGCGAGGAGCGACAGTGGGAGCAGCAGGCGTGGCATCATCGGGATGACTCCAGTCAGCGGGCCGATCCGGCCGGTTCGGGCGTGCGGAGCGCGGCGGCAATCGGACCGAGCGCGGCTTCGAACTGGGTGGCGAAATCGGCGAGCGTCGCGTCGTTCATGGCGGTCGAGAGGACGTACATCTGGCGCGCCGCGGTGAAGGCGCCGCGGTTGAGCAGGGAGATGTGCATCGCCTGCTGCGCGGCCCGATTGCCCGCGTGGGTCTGGGCCGGCGTCGTGATCGGGCCCTTGGCGAAGTGGAGTTGCATGGTCGACCCGAAGCCGACCACCTCCGCGTCGACGCCGTGGTTCGCGATGATCCCGTTCAGGCGAGCCCGGAGGCCGTCGCCGGCGGCGTTGAGCGCCGCCACGGCGGGTCGGTCGAACAGCTCGAGGGTCGCGATGCCCGCGGCCATCGTCGCCGCGTTGCCGTTGTAGGTGCCGGAATGGACGATCGCGCCAGGCCGGGTCGGATCGTAGGTGGCCATCACGTCGGCTCGGCCCCCGAAGGCGCCGATCGGGAGGCCCCCGCCGATGATCTTGCCGAAGGCGGTGAGATCGGGCCTGACGCCGAGGTGTTCCTGCATCCCGCCATAGCCGAGGCGGAAAGTGATGATCTCGTCGAGGATCAGGAGGACGCCGCACTCCTCGGTCACCGTCCGGAGGCCGCGGATGAACTCCGCCGCCGCCGGGATCGAGCCGCCGGCGCCCATGACCGGCTCGACGATCACCGCCGCGAGTTCGTCGCGGTGCTGGCGGATCAGACTCGCGGTCCGGTCGAGGTCGTTGTAGCGGCCCAGGATCACTTCGCTGAGCGCGCCGGGCGAGAGACCGGCCGGTCGGCTGTCGTAGGGCGGCGCCATGGCCACGGCCACCTGGTCGTGCGAGCCGTGGTAGCCACCCTCCATTTTCATGATCTTGACTCGCCCGGTAAACGCCTTGGCCGCCCGAAGCGCAAAGAGGGTGGCCTCGGTGCCGGAGTTGCAGAAACGAAGGCGTTCGACCGAGGGGACCCGGGCAGTCAGCATCTCCGCCAGGAGGACCTGAAGCTCGTTGGCGGTCCCGTGAACGGTCCCCTGGGTGCCCTGTTCGATCAGCGCCTGGTGGACCTTCGGATGGGCATGGCCGTGGAGCAGCGAGGTGAAGTTGTTGAGGAAGTCGAGGTACTCGTTCCCGTCGGCGTCCCAGAGCCGGCATCCCTGGCCCCGTGAGATGAACAGGGGGTAGGGCAGGTGGAACGTGCCCGTGCGCGTGTCGCCACCGGGCATGACCTTGGCGGCGCGTTCGTACCAGGCGCGTGATTTGGGGGTCCGGGACTGGAACGCGGCCAGTTCCGGCGCCACCAGTTGCTCGAGCGGATTCATTGGGGGTCTCCCGACCGGGAATCGCCAATTGTATCCAATCCTTGCTCCGGGAGCCAGCCTGAGCGCCCGCCGGTGGCGACCCTCGCGGTCCGGAGCGATCTTCCGGCTCCTGTCAGGGAAACCCGTCCCCCGCCGCAGCATCCGGGCGGGGGTGTTCGTATTGGATCGGCGGCGGCTGGCTCAGCCAATCGCTCACTCAACCCAAGAACAAACCGGATGGCGATGATTCAGATCCAGCGGTTGGCATGGGGACTCGTGGCGCTCGTGGTCGTGGCCGGGTGTCGGGAGGAGCGGCGAGCCGGGATCAGCGCCGTGCCAGTCACCGTTGCCAAAGCGGAACGGCGGACGGTGCCGTTCGAGGTGTCGGCTCCGGGCACCGTCGAGCCGATCCGGGCCGTGGCGGTCACCGCCCAGGTGTCGGGTCTGGTCACCGGAGTCCGATTCCGGGAAGGCGACCTGGTGGAAGCGGGTCAGGTGTTGGTGGAGATCGACCCGCGACCCTATCGCAACGCCCTCCAGCAGGCGGAGGCCAGCCTGGCTCGCGATCTGATCCAGCTCGACAACGCCCGGCGTCAGGTCGAACGGTATCAGGGTCTGGCCCAGAGCGAGTACATCACCTCGGAGCAGTACGAGACCCTCAAGACCAACGCCGCCGCGCTGGCCGCCACCATACAGTCAGACTCCGCGGCCGTTTCGAACGCGCGGCTCAACCTCGACAACACCACGATTCGAGCGCCGATCTCGGGGCGGACCGGGAGCCTCCTCATCAAGGAGGGGAACCTGGTGCGCGCCCAGGGCGGTGAGCCGCTCGTCCTCGTCAACCAGATCCGCCCGATTCTGATCCGCTTTGCGGTGCCGGCGAGCTTTCTCCCGACCATCCGGGCCCGTCGTGGGGACGAGTTGGTCGTCAAGGCGGTGCCCGGGCAAGACTCGACGGAACTGGTGGGTCGACTCCTCTTCGTCGACAACGCGGTCGACACGACGACCGGGACGATCCTCCTCAAGGGCCAGTTCGCCAACGCCGATGGGATGTTGTGGCCCGGCCAATTCGCGACGGCCACCTTGATCCTCTATCAAGAGAAGGATGCGATACTGGTCCCCACGCCGGCCATCGTGGCCGGCGAGGCCGGGTCGTATGTCTTCATCGTGACGCCCGAAAAGAAAGCCGCCGTCCGCACGATTACCGTGGGACGGACCGTGGGCGAGTTCCAGATCGTCACCAGCGGCCTCGAGGTGGGCGAAACGGTGGTGACCGACGGGCAGTTGCGGCTGACGGAGGGGTCAACCGTGGACATCAAGAACGTGGACGCGGGGAGGTAGCGGGATGAACATCGCCGAACCATTCATCAAACGGCCCATTGCCACCACGCTGATCATGACCGGCGTGGTGATCTTCGGTGCCCTCGGCTACCGCCAGCTCCCGGTGAGCGACCTGCCGACGATCGACTACCCGACGATCAACGTCAACGCCAACCTGCCGGGCGCCAATCCCGAGATCATGGCGGCGGCGGTGGCGACGCCACTGGAACGGGCCTTCTCGAGCGTGCCGGGTATCGAGCAGATCACCTCGTCGAGCAGTCAGGGGTCCACCAACATCACGCTCCAGTTCTCGCTGTCGCGGAGCATCGACGCGGCCGCCCAGGACGTCCAGACGGCCATTTCCCGCGCCATTCGCGGCCTCCCGGACGACATGCGGGATCCGCCCAACTACAACAAGTCGAATCCGTCCGATCAGCCGATCGTCTATTTCTCAGTGGCGTCGCGCACTCTTCCGCTGTCGACGGTCAACGAGTACGCCGAGACGATGATCGCGCAGCGACTCTCGACCATCGAGGGCGTGGCGCAGGTCAACTTGATGGGCGAGCAGCGCTACGCAGTGCGGATCCAGCTCGATCCCAGGGCGCTGGCCTACCGGCGGATTGGCCTCGACGAGGTGGTGACGGCGGTCAACAGCAACAACATCAGCAGCCCGGCGGGGGCGGTCTGGGGTCGGCACAAGGTGCTGGCCCTCCAGTCGAACGGTCAGCTTCAGGACGCGGAGGCGTTCCGCGACGTGACCGTGGCCTACCGGAACGGCTCACCGGTCCGGCTCGGTGACCTTGGCCTGGTGGTCGACGCAGTCCGGAACCCGCGCTCCGGCAATTGGTACAACGGGATGCGCACCATCACGCTGGCCGTCAACCGACAGCCGGGATCCAACACGGTGGAGGTGGCGGACCGGGTCACCGCCATGGTCGAGAGCATCAAACAGCAGCTCCCTCCGTCGATCGAGGTCAATCCGCTCTACGACCGTTCGGTGACGATCCGGGAGTCGGTGGCCGAAGTGAAGTTCACGCTGGTGCTGACGTTGGCGCTGGTGGTGATGGTGATCTTCCTGTTTCTCCGGAATCTTCCCGCCACCGTCATTCCGAGCATGGCGCTTCCGATGTCGATCGTCGGGACCTTCGGCGCCATGTCGCTGCTCGGCTTCAGCATCGACAATCTCTCGATGATGGCGTTGACGCTGGCGGTCGGGTTCGTGGTCGACGATGCCATCGTGATGCTCGAGAACATTGTCCGGCACCTGGAGATGGGAAAACCGGTCCGCCAGGCCTCACTCGACGGGGCCCGGGAAATCGGGTTCACGATCGTCTCGATGACGCTCTCCCTGGTAGCGGTGTTCATCCCGATCCTGTTCATGCCGGGCCTGCTCGGGCGGCTGTTTCACGAGTTCGCGGTGGTCATCGGCGTCGCCATCCTGATCTCCGGGGTCGTGTCGCTGACGCTGACGCCGGTGATGTGCAGTCGATTCCTCCGCGAGGGCCACCACCAGAACCAGGGCCGCTTCTACCGGGCCACCGAGGCCGGGTACCAATGGGGCCTCGATCGCTATCGTCGGTCGTTGCTCTGGGTCATGGACCACCGCCGCCTGACCATGGCCTTCTCCGCGGTCATTCTGGTGGGCACGGTCATCCTCTTCCGGATCGTCCCGAAAGGGTTCATCCCGACCCAGGACATCGGCGCCGTCTTCGGAACCCTCGAGGCGGCCGAAGGGACCTCGTACGACCAGATGGTGGACCACTATCGCCGGGTCGGCGAGGTGATTCGCAAGAACCCCAACGTCCAGGCGGTCCAGGTTTCGAGCTGGGGGAACAACCAGGGCCGGGTCAGCGTCTACCTGAAGCCGTACGACGAACGGAGTGCCAAGGCGGATCAGGTCATCCGGGAACTCAACCGGCCCTTGGCCGACGTCCCTGGCGTCCGGGTCTTCCTCAGCAACCCGCCCGCCATTCGGATCGGCGGCCGCCAGACCAAGAGCCAGTACCAGTTTACGCTCCAGAGTCCGGACCTCGAGGTGCTCTATCAGCAAGCGACCGTCCTGGAAACCCGAATGCGGGACCTCCCGGGGCTGATCGACGTCACCAGCGATCTCCAGATCCGGAACCCCCAGCTTCGCGTCAACGTCGATCGCGACCGGGCCGCGGCGCTGGGTCTCAACATCGGCCAGGTGCAGAGCGCCCTCTACAACGCGTTCGGGTCGCGCCAGATCTCCACGATCCTCGGCAGCACCAACGAATATCCGGTCATCCTCGAGCTGTTGCCCGAGTTCCAGCGCGACCCCGCCGCGATCAACCTGCTCCACGTCCGGTCGCGGACTGGTGCTCTGGTGCCGCTCGGTTCGGTGGCGTCGGTCGAGCCGATCCTGGGCCCCCTGTCTGTCAACCACTCCGGGCAGTTGCCCTCCGTCACCCTCTCATTCAATCTGGCGGAAGGAACCCCGCTCGGCGACGCGGTGACCTCGGTCCGCCGACTGGCCGACGAGGTGCTTCCCTCCACGATCACCACCAGCTTCTCCGGCACCGCGGCCGCGTTCCAGGAATCGCAGGCCGGCCTGCTGGCGTTGCTGCTCGTGGCGGTCCTGGTGATCTACCTGGTGCTCGGTGTCCTCTACGAAAGCTTCATTCACCCCCTCACGATCCTCTCGGGTCTGCCGTTTGCCGTCTTCGGCGCGCTGCTGACGCTCCTCATCTTCCGGACCGACCTCGACATCTATGCCTACGTCGGGCTGATCCTCCTGGTCGGATTGGTCAAGAAGAACGCGATCATGATGATCGACTTCGCGCTCGACGCTCAGCGCCACGACGGGAAGAAGCCCGCCGACGCGATCGTTGAGGCCTGTCTGGTCCGTTTCCGGCCGATCATGATGACCACCATGTGCGCCCTGATGGGCACGCTCCCGATTGCCGTCGGCTGGGGCGCGGGGGCCGAGGCGCGTCGTCCACTCGGGATCGCGGTGGTGGGCGGGCTCGCGTTCTCGCAGGTCGTCACCCTGTACGTCACCCCGGTCATCTACAGCTACCTCGACTCCTTCCAGGGTTGGGTCAAAGGCCTGTCGCGCCGGCGGGCCGAGACGGCGGCCCCGGCACTCGAAGCCGGTCCCCGGTAGCGGAAGGGACTGTGATACCCGTCACCGGCTTAACGCCGCCGGTGATCCTCCGTCTGGTCTGATGGAAGACGCGAAACCCGGGTCGCTTCCGACCCGCCGACCAGAGGAGCCGACCGTGTTGACCCTGACTGCCCTGAGTACCGTGTTCGTCCTGGCGATGGACCTGCCGCGAGTTCCCGAGCCCTGCGGCCCGCGGCATCGGGCGCGCGACCGGATGGAAGACGTCCGCGACCGCCGCGAAAACGTCCGGGACCGCGCCGAGGACCGCCGTGATCGGGCCGAGGACGTCCGGGATCGGCGCGAAGACCGCTGGGATCGGCTCCACCATGGCGGTCGGCGGGATCGAATCGAGGACCGCCGCGACCGGGCGGAGGATCGGGTTGACCGGCGGGAGGACGTCCGGGACCGGCGGGAAGATGTTCGGGATCGGCGCGAGAACCGGCGGGACCGGCGCCACTGCGTCTGAATCCCTTGTGACCGCTGACCACGACGGGCGACCCCGACCGGGTCGCCCGTTGTGCGTTCGGGGCCCCTCGCGGTCGGGTCCCTTTGGCGCCAAGTTTGGGCCGTCCCGCGTTCGTTCGAACCCTGGAGGCCACCCGTCATGATCCGTCCCGGCTTCGCCGCCGTCGCCCTCGTTGCGTCCGTTGCTACCACCGCCGTCACCGCTGTCGCCCAGGTCGATTACCGCCGGGCCGAGCGGCTCCTGCCCTGGCACACCGCCCGGCTGATCTCGGGTGACTCGGTCCGACCCCAGTGGTACCCCGACGGGAATCGTTTCTGGTATCGGAACAAGACCGCCAGCGGAGCGGAGTGGGTGGTGATCGATCCGGTCCGAAACACCCGGAGCCTCCTCTTCGACAACGCCCGACTCGCCGCGGCGATGAGCGTGGCGCGGGACACCGCGTACGATCCCGCCCGGCTCCCGTTTGCGTCCTTCAAGTTCGGGAACGACGGTCAGAACGAACGGGAAATCGAGTTCACGGCCAACCGGAAGCGGTTCGTCTGCGACCTGGCCGGGTACCGTTGCGCCGTCAGCGATACCTTGCCGAGCGACGTGCCGTTCGTGCTCTCGCCGGACAAGAAGACCGAGGCGTTCATTCACCGCCACAACGTCTGGGTCCGGCCTCGGGGCGGGAAAGACTCTACCCAGCTCACCACCGACGGGGTCGAACACTGGGGCTACGGCCTGACGATGCCGCGGCCCAACGAACTGGTCCGTCCGCAACCTCGCCGGCCGCAGCTCCGGTGGTCGCCCGACTCGAAGAAGTTGGTGGTCTGGCGCCAGGACGAGCGGAAGGTCGAGCACCTGCATTACCTCGCCTCGACCTCGCAGCGGCCCAAACACTACAGTCAGCCGTACGCGCTGCCAGGCGACAGCATCGTGCCGACGCCGACGGTCCATCTGATCGATGTGACCAGCAAGGCGAACAAGGAAGTGCGGCTCGACCCCCAGCCGGTGATGCTGACCATCGCCGGCTCGGCCGTCGACTCCGCGTGGAGCGAGGCGAGTGATCGCGTCTACCTGACGTCTCTCACCCGCGGCTCGAAGCGGGCCTGGCTGTCGGCGGTTGACGCGACCACCGGCGCCATCACCTCGCTGGCGGTCGACAGTCAGCCGACGTACGTGGAGTGGTCGCCCCCGATCGAGCCGATCTCCTGGTACGCCAGCAAGGATGGTCAGGACCTGTTCTGGTGGTCGGAGCGCGACGGCTGGGCCCATTTCTATCGCTACGGGCCTGACGGTCGGGTCAAGAACCGGCTCACGGAGGGGCCCTGGTTCGCGAGCGCCATCAAGTATGTCGATGAGACGGCCAAGCAGGTGTATTTCACCGCTCGGGGTCGGGAAGCCGGTCAGTTCTGGTACTACGCCAAGCTCTACCGGGTCAACTACGACGGCACCGGGCTGATCCAGCTCACGCCGGAAGACGCGCATCACGAGATCGAGTTTTCGCCGAGCGGCAAGTACTTCGTCGACTCCTACTCCCGAATCGAAGCCGCCCCGGTGACGGTGCTTCGGTCTGCCCTCGATGGCCGGGTGGTCCGGAAACTCGAGGAGGCCGACGTCTCCCGCCTCCGGGAGGCCGGGTGGCGGCCCGGGCAGGTGTTTACCGTCAAGGCGCGGGACGGGGTCACGGATCTCCACGGGGTGATCTATTTGCCGCCCGGACTCGACACCACCAAACGGTACCCGGTCATCGACAACATCTATCCCGGCCCGCAGATCGGGAGTGTCGGCGGCTGGAGCTTCAAGTCCGGCGGGGAGGCGTTTTCCCTGGCGCAGCTCGGCTTCGTGGTGATCCAGCTCGATCATCTCGGCACGCCGCTTCGGTCGAAGGCGTTCCACGACAACTACTACGCCAACTTCATTGACAACGGTCTCCCCGACCACGTGGCCGCCATCAAGGAACTCGGCGCCCGCCACCGGTTCCTCGACCTTGATCGGGTCGGAATTTTCGGCCACTCGGGCGGCGGCTTTGCGTCGGCCGACGCGATGTTCCGCTATCCGGATTTCTTCAAGGTGGCCGTCTCCACCAGCGGCAACCACGACAATCGCAGTTACAACATCTACTGGTCCGAGAAGTACCAGGGCCTGATGAAACGCGACACCGTACGGAAGAGCGACAACTACGAGGCGTCCGCCAACGGGACCTACGCGAAGAACCTCAAGGGCAAGCTCTACCTGATGACCGGCGACATGGATGACAACGTCCATCCCGCCATGACGATCCAGGTGGCGGATGCCCTCATCAAGGCCAACAAGAGCTTCGATTTCCTGATCCTACCCAACCGGGCCCACAGCCTGAACGAGCCGTACGTCATCCGTCGGCGGTGGGATTATTTCGTGCAGCACCTGCTGGGCGTGGCGCCCCCGGACAACTACGAGATCGTTCGGCCCACGGAGCCGTGGGCGTCGTCGGCCACGACGCCGTGACCCAATACGCCCGCCGCCTTGGTGTCTTCAGTGGCACCATGGCGGTCATCGGCGGGATCATCGGGTCGGGCATCTTCCTCAACCCGCCGATCGTGGCCCAGCGAGTCGGCACGGGCCCGCTGGTGCTGGCCGTGTGGGGACTCGGCGCGGTGGTGGCCATTGCCGGCGCGCTAATCTTTGCGGAGCTGGGGCAACGGATGCCGAAGGCGGGCGGCCAGTACGCTTACCTCCGCGCGGCGTTCGGGCCGATGGCGGGGTTTCTCGATGCCTGGGCGCTGCTGCTGATCATCGCCACCGGCGCCATCGCCGCCGTGGCGTTCACCTTTGCCAGCTATTTCGTTGCCCTTCTGGGTCTCCCGATCGGGGCCACGACCGGGGTGGCGGTCGGCGCGATCGTGTTGCTGACGTTGATCAACGTGCTCGGCGTGGCGTGGGGGGCCTGGGTCCAGAACGTCTTCACCTTGCTCAAACTCGGCGCCATCGCGGTCCTGATCGTGGTGGCGCTGTTCGGGCCGACCCCCGAGAGCCCGGTCCTCCGGGATCCCGGCGTGGCCCCGTCGAACCTCTGGCTGGCGGTGGCCTCGGCGTTGGTGCCGGTGCTGTTCTCGTACGGCGGCTGGCAACAGACCAACAACATCGCCGAGGAGTTCGTCGACCCGGTTCGGCAGCTGCCGCGGGCCATCGTTCTCGGCGTTCTGGTCGTGGTGCTCGCCTATCTCGGGACGAATCTTGCCTACCTCGAGGCCCTTGGCTCCGTCGGCCTGGCGGCGAGTACGGCACCGGCCGCGGAGACGATCGCGACGGTGTTGGGTCAGTCGGGCCAGCGATTCATCAGCGCCGGGATCGTGGCGTCGACGTTCGGGTTTCTCGGGCTTACCATCCTCGCGTCGCCCCGGGTCTATCAGGCCATGGCGCGGGACGGGTTGTTCTTCGACGCGTTTTCGCGGCTCCATCCGCGGTTCCGGACGCCGGTTGGGGCGCTCCTGTTCCAGGGAGGTTGGGCCGTTGCCCTTCTCCTGACCAATGCGTACGGGCAGCTGCTCGACTATGTCGTGTTCGCCGATTGGATCTTCTTCGGATCGACCGGGGTGGCGTTGGTGGTGCTTCGGCGGCGGGAGCCGGTCACGGCCGGATTCCGGTGTCCGGCGTTTCCGGTGACGGTGACGGTCTTTGTGGCGGCCGCGGCGTACGTGGTCTTCGGGTCGGTGGCGTCGAACCCGTGGAACGCGGTTCGGGGAGCGGGGCTCCTGCTGCTGGGAGTACCGGTGTACTGGTGGCGGGCGCGGGTGGGCCGGAGCTCGATCGGATAGGGAGACGCTCCAACCGCCCCGCCAGATCCGGGGTGACGGCGCGCGACTGACCGCGCGCCGCCACCCCGTCGGTCAGCCGCCGAAGAACGAGGGCAGCCGGACGCTCCGCATGGTGTGGAGACCGGGCCGCGCCGCCAGCACCGCCGGGATCGAGTTGACCGTAATCGAGGCGGTGGCCACGTCTCCGTGGACGCCACCATCGATCCGGGAATGGATCGCTGGCGATCCCGCGATCCGGACTGCGTCGTACGACTCCGGCGCTCCCAGATACGCCTCCATGTGGAGCGTGATGAGTGCCTCGTTGCCCCGATAGCCGATCCCGTCCTGAATGATCCCCGCCACCCGACCGGCCGGGACGGTCAAGAACTCGCTCTTCACTTCGCGATCCGCCAGCTTCGGCGCGATCTCGTCGGTGATCCGGTCCAGCTTCCAGCCCATCGCGTCCGCGATCATCGCGATCGATTCGGTGAGCCCCACATGGCGTACCGTGCCGGCCTCGACCCGCTCCTGGAACTCGGCCGGGGTGAGGCCGGCCCCGATCTTCTGCTGGAAGGGGAGCCGGCGCATCGCGGCGTTCTGGACCCGATCGACCCGGATCGTGTCGACCCGCTCGCACACCGCCGACAGGGCGATCGGGAGCGCGTCCATCGTGAACCCGGGGTTCACCCCGGTGCCGAGGATGGCGATTTTGGCCTTCCGGGCCAGGGCGTCGATCTTCTTGGCCAGCTTCCGGTTCGAGTACCACGGATAGGCCAGCTCCTCGGTCGTGGACACGATCGGGACCCGCCGTTTGGTGACCTCGGCGATCTGTTCCGCCACCTTCTTGAGCGACGAGCTGGTGCAGAGCACCACCACGTCTGGCTTGGCCTTCTTGATGGCCCGGCCGATGTCGTCGGTCACCTTGACCCGCAGCGACCGCTCGACCCCGGTTACCTGACCCACGTCCTTGCCGATCTTGTCCGGGTCGATGTCGACGGCCGCGACGACCTTGAAGCCGCGCCGGGTGGCGACTTGGCGAACGATCCCGGCCCCGATGGGGCCCAGGCCCACGTGCATGGTACGAATGGCCATCTGCGAGAAACTCCGGAGGAGTGGAACGGCGGGCCCGGAGGCCCGTTCATGACGATCGAGAGAAGGTAGAGCGGTGGCGCCGGTCGCGCCAACGGGTCGGGGTCAGCGCGGCGTCGGTCCCGAAGTGCTCACCCGGTAACGACCCCGGTCATCGACAGTGATCGTTACAGTGCCGGCCAGGTCGGTCCGGTAGACGCGCCGCTGGCCGGTCTGGTAGTAACGGAGCGCCATCGGGTCGGGATGGCCGTAGGGGTTGCCGGCCCCCACGCTGATCACGACCAACTCGGGCCGGGTTCGGTTGATCCACCCCGGGGTCACGGCGTCGCGGGCGCCGTGGTGGGCGGCCTTCAGGACCGTGACCCTCGGGATGATCCCGGTGGCCAGCCAGGCGTTGAGCAGCGGGACCTCGCTGTCGCCGGTCAGCAGGGCCCGGAACGATCCGCGCTCGACCAGCACGCCCAGGCTACTGTTGTTTTCGGTGGCGTCAACGAGGGGAGACGGGAACACCGAGATCCGGACGTCGTCGAGGACGATCGGGTCCCACGGCGGCGGGGGCCGCGCCAACCCCGTCCTGGCCGCCCATTCCTCGACGTCGCGCGAGGCTCCGTTCTCGGCCGGCCGGCCATTGGCCAAGTAGCGCTTGATCGGAAAATCCGCGATGACCGCGTTCATCCCGCCGATATGATCGTCGTGGTTGTGGCTCGCAATGGCCGCCTCGAGCGAGTCGACCTGGAATTCCCGCAACACCTGCACGATGTCATCGGCCCGGCCCGCGTCGACCAGCACGGCGCGCGCCCCGACCTTGATCAGGATCGCGTCGGCCTGACCCACGTCGAGGAAGTGGATCTCGAGCGGTGGGGTGCCCGGTTGCCGAGGGGAGGCAGGGCCGCCGATCGCGAGGACGGCCAGTGCCAGCAGCTGGGGAAGGCGGACCATCGCTCAACGATAAACCCATGCCGTGACACCGGGCTGGCGGCCGGCCAGCTGGGGCATTCCGATCGGGACAGACGGGCGCCAAGTTTCGTCGTTACCCAGACAGGAGCCAATGCCGTGTCGACCTTCCCTCCGCCCGGCTCGGATCAGCCGTCATTACCCTCGCCGTCGACGGGCGACGGGCCCGTCTTCTACCGGGACCTTGCCGACTGGTGGCCCCTGATGTCGGCCCCGGAGGACTACGCGGAAGAAGCGGAGTTCTA
>CADEGB010000017.1 GCA_902826755.1 uncultured Gemmatimonadota bacterium | reverse complement strand
GTCCTCCGGAGGAGAACCGACATAATATCCGGATCAGCTTTCGGGTGTCAGGTCAGGCCAGTTGCTGACAGATTGCTCGGAGCTTCTCGCAGATCATCATCTGCAAGCTATAAACTCGGAGCGCGAAGTCGCCGCCAACCGGCATCAGCCTGGTATCGCCGCAGTACTCGCCTCGGCTGATCTCCACGTCAAACTTCCTCAGCTGCCCGTCGGCGACCGGATGGGATAAGCGACGAAGCATTTCGATGTCGTGAGCATGTTTCTGATGCAGGTCCTTGGAAATCACCTTGAACTGGAACAAATATCCGCCCCACCAAGCGGGAACAAACTTGCCGACACCAACCTTGGGGTTGAATCCGATCTTCGTGTCGAAGACGACATAGCCGGCGGCGAGAAAACGTGCGCTAATCACACGACTTAGCGTCGCGCCCAGTTCATCGATGCTATCAATGTCACCCTCTATTGAGAAATCGATGTCGCGCGAAGCACGGTTACCGATGTTGTAAACGAGGCTCAGCGCGTTGCCACCCTTCAGGACTAGCCGCTCAGCAAGCTCTTCATCTGAAGCGATTGCGATGAGCACCAGCCTACGAATGTCCTCAAAGTCCATTCGAATACTCCACCATGTTGAGCAGGGCTATCGTCGGGACCTGACCCGGAACAATAGTGCCAGAACCGGCCACCTGTCTCGTAACCCTTCACGGCCACGGATCTGATGCCCGAAGGTGGACCGGCCGCGAGCGGCGGCGGCAGCGCGGTCACCGCTCGGGTAACCGGTCTCATCAGTGGCCCGTCCCTCAGGGAATCCCTCGGCGGCTACGCCAGCATCGAGATGTTGGGTCAATCCCAGGCCCTGGGGGAGGGCCCCGGCGCGGCCGCGTCGGCGGCGGCGTTGGAGGCCGCCACCCGGGCCGGGGCGGCCGCAGCGGTCAAGGACATCCCGGGGATCGTACCCGGCGCGAAGTCGGAGGGGTGGCTCCAGCTCGACCTGTCGGACCGACCGGCGGCCGCGATGGCCGGAAAGAATGCGGGGTTCTTCTATGTCCACGTCCGCGCCGTTCACACTGGCACCGAGGTGGTGGCGGGACCAGGATACGAAGCGCTTCAACATGGCCTTCGGGAGCAACGGCAGGTCGTCTACGACCCCGCTTTCGTGAACGATCCCAGGAAACCACGGCGCTGAGGAGCGATCTCCGAGCTCCCGCGCCCCGGTCTCTCTGGCGATACTCCAGCATGCCCGAGCGCCGCCGCCTCAGTCTGATGAGCGTGTTCCTCCCCCGCGAGAACCTCTTCTTCCTCGAGGAATGGCTCTGCTACCACATCGCGATCGGGTTCGATCACTTCTACCTCTATGACAACGCCGGCAGCCGCTGGCTCGATTGCGGCAACAGCCTCGAGGTCACCAGCCGCAACAAGCGGGGCGAGCCGATCTTCCGCCTCCTCGCCGACCAGGACGACGCGGAGATCGCCCGGCGGCTCGATCGGATCCTGGCCCCCTTCGTCCAACATGGGTACGTCACCCGGATACGGTGGCAGCCGCGGGACGAAACCGGTCAGGTCACCTACGGCCAGGCGGACGCCTTCATGGACTTCGTCCGCCGCCACGCCGCCGAGAGCGATTGGATCAGTTTCACCGATCTCGACGAGTTCCTGGTTCCCGGCCGTCACGCCAGCATCCCCGAGCTGCTCGGCGATCTCGAAGCGACTGGGACGACCTTCGTGACGCTGCCGCAGAAGTGTTTCGCGTCCCGGTTCGACGACGACGGCAACCCGGCCGCGTCGGTGATCGGGATCGACCGCTGCGCCGACTGGGTCACCGCCGATTTCGGGCGGAAGGCGCTGATCCGCGCCGATACGCTCAGGGTTCCGTGGAGAAAGGCGGCCTATTCGATCCACTCCCCCGCGGTGTCGAAGCGGAAGACCGTCAAGTTGCTCGATCCTGAGCTGCTCCGGTTCAATCACTACAAGTTCAATCGGTGGGAACTCGACTGGGTCGCGACGAACCTCGGACGGAATCTGGTGCTCGATCAGATCGACTCGAGTCTGGTCCGGATGTCGAGTCGACTGGAAGCGGTTCGCCAGGCGGTGGTGGGATAACCTCTTCCGCGGCGGAGCCAGGCGCCCAGCATCACCAGCTCGGCCCGAGCGACCATCGGGCGGCACTGTGGGTGCCGAGAAAGCCGTCACCACCATCACCCGACGTCAGCGCCAACGCCGGCCGCCCCGGACTTCGTGACGACGGCGCGCGTGACAGCATGGAGGACGGAGACGCCGCGGAGGTCGATGCGGGCCGGCACCGGAAGCCTAACGAGCCCGCCAACTTGCCGACACCCCGGGGCGGGGGTACCCTACAGCGCTCCCCATTTCCAACGCCGACCCTCGGGTGCAAGGCTCCCAATGCGCCGCCGAACGTTCGTTCGCTCCTCGCTCCTTGCCATGACCGCTCCGGCGCTCGCCCGGCACCAAGGGACCCCGCCGATGTTCCGGGAGGCTCCGAGGTTCCCCGAGGACCTGAGCGCCGTCACCGGCGACGGGAAGCGGGTCACCCTGACCGGCAAGGCGATCGCCGACCTCCGGGCCAGCCTCGGAGGCCCGGTGCTGTTGGCCGGCAACGACGGCTACGATCAGGCCCGACAGATCCGCAACCCCTCATTCAACAAATATCCGGCCCTGATCGCCCAGCCCACCGGCCCGGCCGACATCCGCACCGCGGTGAACTTCGCCAGGGACAACGGCGGCCTCCTGCTGGCGGTCAAATGCGGCGGGCACAGCCACTCCGGACAGTCGACCTGCGACGCCGGCATGGTCATCGATCTGTCCCGGTTCCGGAACGTCTGGGTCGACCCGGTGGCGCGCCGAGCCCGGGTGACGGGTGGCGCCCTCCTCGGCCAGGTCGATCACGAGACGATGGCCCACGGCCTCGTCACCACGATGGGCACGGTGTCTCACACCGGCGCCGGAGGCTTGGTCACGGGGGGTGGGTTTGGGCGGCTTGGCCGGCGGTTCGGGATGTCGATCGATAACCTCATTTCGGCGGACGTGGTCACCGCCGACGGCGAGTTGCGTCGGGTGAGCGCCGAGGACAACCCCGATCTGTTCTGGGGCATTCGCGGCGGCGGGGGCAACTTCGGCATCGTCACCTCCTTCGAGTTCCGCCTCCACCCGATGGAACGCCGGGTGGTGGGCGGCAACCTGGTGTTCCCGTTTGCTCGAGCGCGGGACATCCTCGAGGTGTACGCCGAGATCGGCCGGACGGGGCCGGACGAACTCGAGGTCGGCTTCATGTTCATGAGGCCGCCGGGCGGCGCCCCAGCGGTGGCCGCCGTCTCGTTCTGCTATTCCGGACGGGAAGCGGACGCCGAGCGAGCGTTGGCGCCGATCCGCAAGCTTGGCACCCCGCTGTCGGATCGGGTTCGGGCGGTCGACTATGTTGCCCTGCAGCGCTCCGGCGACGTCGACGATCCGCGCGCCACCGGGACCTATATCAAGAGCGGGTTCATTGCCGATATGCCGGCCGGACTCGCCTCGGCGATCATCGACGGCCACGAGGGGCACCCGGCCCGCCTGACCCAGGTGTTCGCCCAGCTGAGCGGGGGGGCCATCAATCGGGTGGCTCCCGACGCGACCGCCTTCGCTCAACGGGGCATCATGGGCAACCTGTTGTCCTCGGTCGGCTGGAAGCAGGGTGACGACCCGTCGGAGCACATCAAGTGGATCAAGCAGTATTGGTCGAGGATCGAGCCGTTCACCAACGGCTTCTACGTCAACGATCTCGAGACCGAGCACACGAGTTCGGCGGTTCGCACCAACTACCGGAGCAATCACGACCGGCTGGTCGCGGTCAAGAACAAGTATGACCCCCGGAACTTGTTCCGGCTCAACGCGAACGTGAAGCCGACCGTGTGACGGTGGCCTCAGCCGTTTCCAAATCCGCGGTCGTGTTTGGTGCGACCGGGTTGGTCGGCCGCGAGTGCGTCGAGCAACTCGTCGACCGGCCTGAGTTCGAGCGGGTGACGACGGTGACCCGCCGGGCCCTCTCGAACGACCTGGTGCACGCCCGGCTCCAGGCTGTCGTGGTCGACTTCGACCGACTCGACGAGCAGCCGGACGTGTTCCGGGCCAGCCACGTGTTCTGCGCCCTGGGGACCACGATCAAACAGGCCGGTAGCCGGGAGCGGTTCCGGCAGGTGGACTTCGGTTACCCCCTGCGGGTGGCCGAGCTAGCCCGAGCGGCCGGAGCACGTCACTTCCTTCTCGTCAGCAGCATTAGCGCCAGCCCCGCGGCACGGAGCTTCTACCTCCGGGTCAAAGGGGACCTGGAACAGGCAATCCTGGCGCTGGGCTTCCGGTCGGTTACCATCATGCGCCCGTCCCTCCTGCTGGGCCACCGACAGGAGTTCCGCCTGGGTGAGGTCCTCGCCACCCGGCTGGCCTGGGCCTTCCCCCGCCGGTATCGCGCAGTGCCCGCCCGTGACGTGGCGCGCGCGCTCATTGATGCGGCGGTGGACGATCGGCCAGGTGTCCGAGCCATCGAGAACGCCGAGATCGAGCCGAAACGACCCGGGCTCTCCCCCAACCCGCCCACCGGGGCGCACTGAATGCCAAGACCTGATTCCCGCGTCACCGTCCACATGGCGGCCAGTCTCGACGGGTTCATCGCTCGAAAGGACGGAAGCGTCGACTGGCTCGAGACCTCCGACCGGTATGCTGGCGGATCCACCCTGGACCCCAAGGAGGTCGAGGCCTTTCTCGAGACGATCGACTGCTACGTCATGGGATCGCGAACCTACGAAACCGCCCTGGCTTTCGAGGCCAAGGGGTTCGGATGGGCGTACGGCAACAAGCCCACCGTCGTCCTGACCCGCCGCGAGTTGACGAAGGTCCGGGACACCGTCGAGTTCTACTCCGGTGACTTGGCAGCGCTTTTCAATGGGCGGTTGCGGTCCACGTTCGGCTCCATCTGGGTCGTCGGAGGTGGGGCCGTCGTCAGCGAGTGCCTTCGTCTCGGACTTGCCGACGAGGTGCGCTATTCGATCATTCCGATCCTGATCGGGGAGGGGATTCCGTTTTTCGGGAGGCTCGCGGACGACGTCGCCCTTCACCTGGTCGACGTGAAGCCCTACGACACCGGGGTGGTCGAACTGTGCTACCAGGTGCCGAAGTAGGCCTCGAGTCAGCTCCGCAACCCGGCGCTCCGACCAGCCCGATCGGCCAACAGCAGCAGCCCGGAGGTGGCCACCACGATCACCGTACTGATGGCATTGATAGACGGCTCGATACTCCGCCGCACCATCCCGTACACCACCAACGGCAAGGTCGATGACCCGCTCCCCGACACGAACGAGGTGATGACGTAGTCGTCGAACGACAACGTGAACGCCAGCAATGCCCCCGAGACGATTCCCGGCATCAACTGCGGCACGGTCACCTTCCAGAATGCCGCCCATTCGTCGGCCCCGAGCATCATGGCCGCTTCCTCGAGCTGGCGACCCATCCCTCGCAGCCTGGCCCCCACCACCACCGTCACGAACGCCACGCAAAACGCCACGTGAGCCACGGTAATGGTGCCGAGGCCGAGCGGAACACCCAGAAACACGAACAGACTGAGGAGAGAGATCCCGATGATGATCTCGGGCGTGACCAACGGCAAATACAGCAGGCTCTCGACCACCCGGCGCCCCCGGAACCGGTGCCGAGCCAACGCCAGGGCCAGTAAGGTCCCGAACGTCGTGGCCACGACGGTGGCGATCGCGCCGACCAGCAGGCTCCGACCCAGGCCCTCGAGAATGTCGTTCCGCTCGAGCATCCGCCGATACCACTCCAGCGTAAAGCCGGTCCAACTGGCCGAAAACCGCGAATCGTTGAACGAAAAGACGATCAGGGTCACCAACGGCGCGTGGAGGAACAGGGACACCAGGGCCGCGACGACGACGACCCAGCGAGCCACCGGGCGCTGCATCCCAGCAGCTCCCGGGCATCCCGCCGCCGGAGATACAGCAGCACCGCCACCAGCACGATGGCCATGACGACGAACGCGGCCGCCGAACCGAAGGGCCAGTTGCGCGAGACGGTAAACTGATTCTGGATCAGGTTGCCGATCATGACCTGCTTGGCTCCGCCGAGCAGATCCGAGGTCACGAACGAGCCAAGCGCGGGAATGAAGACCAGCAGCGACCCGGCAACGACTCCGGGCAGTGAGAGTGGCCAGATGACCCGGGCAAAGCGCGCCACCGGCCTCGCCCCCAGCACCTCGGCCGCTTCGAGCAACGAGTCGTCGAGCTTCTCGAGCGAAGCGTAAATCGGGAGGATCATCAGCGGGAGAAAGCCATACACCAGGCCAAGCAGCACGGCGCCCCGGGTATACAGGAGCGTCAGCGGCTCATCGATCAGGCCGAGCCGAAGGAGGACACCATTGATGAAGCCGGTGTCCCGGAGCAGGAAAATCATCGCGAACATCCGAACCAGAAAGCTGGTCCAGAACGGGAGCACCACCAGAAAGAGCAGAAGCGGCCGCCACCGGGTGGCCCGGGCAATGACGAACGCCACCGGATACCCGATCAGGAGACACACGACCGTGGTGACGGCCGACCAAACCAGGGTCCGCTGCAACACGGCCAGATAGAGCGGATCGAAGAACCGGCGATAGTGCTCGAATGTCAGCGTCGGCTCGACACCTCCATAGGTGCCCCGACGCATGGCGCTGTAGGCCAGCATCACCAGGATCGGAACCAGGAAGAAGAGCACCAGCCAGCCGATAGCCGGCGAAAGCAGCGCGTATCCGGTGGCACCGGGATGCCGCCCGAACCACCGGAGGATCCGCCGCCGCAGGTTCACTCCGACGGCTCCAGCACCTGACAGTCCTCGGGCAGCCACGCCACCGCCGCCCGAGCCCCGCGGGTCCACGGGATCGGCTTGATCAGCTGACCTTCGTTGCGAACCGCCACCTTGGCGGTGCCGCCGGCATCGAGGGCCACCAGCACGTGCAGCGTCTCCCCCAGATAGATGATCTCCTGCACCGTGCCCGGCACCGCGTTTTCCTCCGGCGGGGTCTGATCGAGCGGATACACGTCCATCCACTCGGGACGAACCGCGATGCCGACCTCGGCGCCCGCCGCGACCCTGACGCCGGGTTCGGCCACCACCTCGAAGACGCCATGAGCACTGGTTATCCGCCACCGACGATCGCCAAGCGCCTCGCTCCGACCCGAAAAGAAGTTCGATTCCCCGATGAACGACGCCACGAACGCCGTCCGTGGGTTCTCATAGACATCCGCGGGTGTGCCGAGCTGGGCAATTCGCCCCCGGTCCATGACCGCGATCCGGTCGGACATGGTGAGGGCCTCCTCCTGATCGTGGGTGACATAGACGAACGTGATGCCGAGCGCCCGGTTCAGGCTCTTGAGCTCGAGCTGCATTTCCTTCCGGAGCTTGAGATCGAGCGCGCCGAGCGGCTCGTCGAGGAGGAGAAGGCGCGGTTCGAGGACCAGCGCGCGGGCCAGCGCCACCCGCTGGCGCTGGCCGCCCGACAGCTGACTCGGCGCCCGGCGCCCAAACTCGCGCGGATCGAGACGCACCAGGTCCAAGGCGCGATGGACCCGGTCGGGGATCTCGGCCCGCGGCACCCGCCGCTGCTCGAGGCCGAAGGCCACGTTCCGCTCCACCGACAGATGGGGAAAGAGGGCGTAGTTCTGGAACACCATGCCGACCCCGCGCTCCCAGGGTCGCTCCTCGTTGACGCGCCGGCCGTTGATCCGAATCTCGCCGGTGCCCGGATCGGCGGGCTCGAACCCGGCCAGGAGCCGGAGGGTGGTGGTCTTGCCACACCCCGAGGGACCGAGGAGGGAAAAGAACTCGCCCGGCTGGATCGAGAACGAGACGTCGTCGACGGCTCGCTTGCCGTCGAAGCTCTTGCTGACCGACTGGAACTCGACCACCGGGTCGAGCCGCGCGCTCGTCACGCTCCGGTGGCGGCGACAAACGCCGCTTCGAGGACGTCGAGACCCTCGTCGAGCACCGGTTCCTCGACCGTGAGTGGCACCAGGACCCGGATGACGTTGCCGTACGTTCCCGTCGTCAGCAACAGCAACCCCCGCTTCAAGGCCTCGGCCTGGATCCGACTGGTCAGCTCCTTGGCTGGCTCCTTGGTTGTCCGGTCCTTGACCAGTTCGAGCGCCAGCATGGCACCGAGACCGCGGACATCGCCAATGGCCGGAAACCGCCGCGCCATCGCGTCGAACCGGGCCCGGATCCGGTCGCCGACGACCCGGCCCCGGTCGGCAATCCGTTCCTTGTCCATCACGTCCATGATGGCCAGCGCGGCGGCACAGGCCAGCGGGTTGCCGCCATAGGTGCCGCCGAGCCCGCCGACGTGCACCGCGTCCATCAGCTCGGCGCGCCCCGTCACCGCCGCGAGCGGGAGCCCGCCCGCCAGCGACTTGGCGGTGACGATCAGGTCGGGGACGAGGTCGTAGTGGTCGCAGGCAAACAACTTCCCGGTGCGGCCGAAGCCGGTCTGAATCTCGTCGATGACGAGGAGGATCCCGTTGGCCCGGGCAAAGGTCGCCAGGGCCCGGACGGAGCCCGGATCGGCCACGATGAAGCCGCCTTCGCCAATTTCCAACTCCATGACGATGGCGGCCACCTGACCGGGGTCCACCAGCCCAGCAAAAATCCGCTCCCAGTACCCGGGCGCGGCCTGGCAACAGCCGGACTGCGCTCCGGCCGAGGGGCAGCGATAGCAGTACGGGTAAGGAGCCCGGTAGATCTCCGGCGCAAACGGCCCGAATCCCTTCTTGTAGGGCATCGGCTTGGCGGTCAGGGCCATGCCAAGATTGGTCCGCCCGTGGAAGGCATGCTCGAAGGCCACGATGGCGGGCCGACCGGTGGCGTAACGCGCGATCTTGACGGCGTTCTCGATCCCCTCGGCGCCGGTGTTCACCAGCAGTGTCCGCTTCTCGTGACGACCAGGCGTCAACTGGTTGAGCCGCTCCGCCACCGCCACGTACGACTCGTAGCTCGACACCGCAAAGCAGGCGTGGGTCAGGTGATCGAGCTGGGCCCGAACCGCGTCCACCAGGGCCGGATTCCGGTGACCGGCGTTGAGCACGCCGATGCCGCCGGCAAAGTCGATGAGTCGGTTGCCGTCGACGTCGGTGATGACGGCGTTCTCCGCATGGGTCAGCGCAATCCCGCTCGAGTTGGCGACGCCTTTGGGCACCGCCGCGGCGCGACGGGTTTGAATGGCGCGGCTCTTCGGGCCGGGAATCTCGGTGGCAACGGCGATGACGGGACTCATGCGGGCTCCGGAGCTTCCGGCGACCCGCCGCCAGACGCGAAACGGGGCCGGATCAGTGACAAGACGAGCGAGGACTGCCGGGAACGGTCCCCGAAGTGTACGTTCCCCGGAACCCCGCGCAACCCATGACCCACTCCGTCTCGCAGCACCTCCGGATCGACGTCGATCAATACGACGCCACGATCCAGCGTTTCATCCCCCGGTACGCCGACATGGTGGACCGGGCCACCGACGAGGTCGCCGCCCGGCGGCCGGAGCGGGTCATCGACCTCGGTGCCGGCACCGGGGCGCTGGCCGGCCGGCTCCTGGCCAAGACGGAGGCGACGGTGGTGGAACTGTGGGACGTGGACGACACGATGCTGGAGGTGGCCCGCGGTCGGCTGGCCCGGTTCGGCGACCGGGCCCGGTTCGTCCACGGGTCGTTCGACGATCCCTTCCCGGCCGCCGACGCCTTCATGGCCTCGCTGGCCCTCCATCATGTCCGCGAGATGGCCCTCAAGGCGGCGCTCTATCGGCGAATCGCCACCGCCCTCCGATCGGGGGGGATCCTGGTCAACGCGGACGCGACGGTCACGGCGGAGGCCCCGGCCCAGGCCGCCATCTGGCGGGGCTGGGCGGACCACATGGTGGCCAACGGGATCGAGGAGCGCCGCGCCTGGGAACACTTTGCGGAATGGGCCGGCGAGGATCGGTACTTCCCGCTCGAGACTGAGTTGCCGGCGCTCCGGGCCGCCGGCCTCGAACCGGTGGTGGCGTGGCAGGCCGGCCCGCTGGCGGTGACCGTGAGCACCAAACCCTGAATGCCGAACTCCTTCCCGGTCAGTTTTTCGGTGCCGCCGGTGGAGCCGGGCGACCTGGGGCCCTTCCTCCGGGACCAGTACCACCTCTGGGGTGACCTGACCCCGCTCCCCGGGGAACGGGATCGTAACTTCCTGCTGGAGGCGGGCGACGGGCGGCGCTACGTGGTCAAGGTGGCGAACGCGCAGGAAGACCGCTCGGTCCTCGAGCTGCAGCACGACGCCCTGACCCGAATCGCCGAGCGAGCGCCCGATCTCGAGTTACCGCGCGTGGTGCCGTCGGCCACCGGAGTGGCACTCACCAGTCTGATGCTGGGCGGCCGGCCCCACCTCGTCCGGCTCCTGACCTGGGTTCCAGGCGTGCCATTGGCGCGGGTCAATCCCCGGACGCCCACCCAACTGCACTCACTCGGCCGGCTCCTCGGACGGATCCACCACGCGCTCGACGGGTTCGATCATCCGGCGGCGGGCCGATCGCTCAAATGGGACCTGGCCCACGCGGCCTGGATCGAACGGTATTGGGATCGGCTGGCCACGCCGGAGCGGCGCTCCCTCGCGGAGCGGATGTATCGTCCGTTCCGCGAGCAGGTGGCGCCCCGGTGGAGCGAGCTGCCCAAGAGCGTCATCTACGCCGACGCCAACGACCACAACGTGCTGGTGGCCGAGGATCCGACCGAGCCACGAGCCGTGGTGGCCGTCATCGACTTCGGCGACATGGTCCGGTCCGCCACCGTCGGCGACCTGGCGATCGCGATCGCCTACTCGATCCTCGATCTCGACGACCCCTGGGCCGGTGCGGCCGCGATGGTGGAGGGATACTCGACCGTCCGCCGGCTCTCCGACCTCGAGCTGGGGGTCCTCCACCCGCTGGTCTGCGCCCGATTGGTGGTCAGCGTCGTCAACTCGGCCGTACAGCGGTCGGAGGCTCCGGGCAACGACTACCTGTTCGTCAGCGAGGCGCCCGTGTGGCGGCTCCTCGAAAAGCTCTCCACCATCCACCCCCGGCTCGCCACCTATCGGCTGCGGGCGGCCGCCGGGGTCGAACCGTGTCCGGCCACGGCGCGAGTGGTCCGCTGGATCGAACGGCATCAGCGCGAATTCGTCCCCGTCATCGCCACCGAGGCCGGGGTGCTGCCGCCCCGGGTGGACCTGTCGATCGGAAGTGAGTTCCTGAGCGACTTCCGCCTGATGGACGACGAACCGGCCATGACTCGGAAGATCGCGGCACTCCGCGAAGCCGTCGGCGCCCGAGTGGCGATCGGCGAGTACGATGAACCCCGACTCCTCTACACCTCGGAGCTGTTCCGGACCGTTGGGTGGGAAGGCTCGGAGTGGCGGACCATCCACATCGGGCTCGATCTCTTTTCCGGCGCGGGGTGTCCGGTTCGGACGCCGATTGCCGGGCGGGTCCGAAGCGTGCGGAACAACGCCGGTCCCCGCGACTACGGCCCGACCGTGATCGTCGAGCATCAGGTCACCGAAGACGACGGAACCTCGTTTTCGTTCCATACCCTCTACGGCCACCTCGACCTCGAGTCGCTCTCGGGCGTGCATCCCGGTCAACCAGTGGCAGCCGGCGCCACGGTCGGCCGGCTGGGCGGAGCCCACGTCAACGGCGGCTGGTCGCCGCATCTGCACTTCCAGATCGTGGTGGACCTCCTCGACCGCGAAGGCGAGTTCCCCGGGGTAGCCCGGCCGAGCGAGCGGGCGGTGTGGACCAGCCTGTCTCCGGCGCCGCAGCGGTTGGCGGGGGTACCGGACACCCGGCGTCGAGCCGGCCTCGATGCCGCCGCCATCCTCGAGCGGCGGAAGCGACTCCTCGGTCCCAACCTGAGCGTCGCGTACCGACGGCCGCTCCACATCGTGCGGGGCTGGATGCAGCATCTCTACGATGCGGAGGGCCGCCGCTATCTCGACGCGGTCAACAACGTGCCGCACGTGGGGCACAGTCACCCCCGGGTGGTCCAGGCCGGCCAGCGGCAGATGGCCATCCTCAACACCAACACCCGCTACCTCCACGAAACGGTCATCCGGTACGCCGAGCGGCTCGAGCAGCTCCTGCCACGGCCGCTGTCGGTCTGCTTCTTCGTGAATTCGGGGAGCGAGGCCAACGAGTTGGCGCTCCGGCTCGCGTGGCAGCACACCCGGCGGCGCGGCACGGGGGTGATCGACGGCGCCTACCACGGCAACACCGCCACCCTGGTGAGCCTGAGCCCCTACAAGTGCAACGGCCCCGGCGGAACCGGGCTGGCGCCGTTTGCCCGGGCCCTGCCGCTCCCCGACCTTTATCGGGGTCCCTATCAAGCCGACGATCCGATGGCGGGTCATCGGTACGCGGCGGCGGCGGATCAGGCCATTGCCGAGCTGGAAGCGGCCGGCACCCCGGTCGGAGCGTTCCTGGCTGAGTCGCTCCTCAGCTGCGGCGGGCAGATCGTGCTGCCGGGTGGTTACCTCGACGAGGTCTATCGGAAAGTCCGCGACGCGGGCGGCGTCTGTATCGCCGACGAGGTGCAGGTCGGGTTCGGGCGGGTCGGATCGCATTTCTGGGGTTTCGAGACGCAGGGCGTGGTGCCGGACATCGTGGTGATGGGCAAGCCGGCAGGCAACGGCCACCCGCTCGGCGTGGTGGTGACCACCCCGGAGATCGCCGCGTCGTTCGCCAACGGGATGGAGTACTTCTCGACCTTTGGCGGCAATCCGGTCTCGGCGGCGGTCGGACTCGCGGTGCTCGACGTGCTCTTCGACGAGGACCTGCAGGCTCGGGCCCTTGGCACCGGGCGGCACCTCCTGGCCGGCCTCCAGTCCCTGGTGGGCCGTCATGCCGTTGCGGGCGACGCCCGCGGCCTTGGTCTCTTCGTCGGCCTCGAGCTGGTGACCGACCGGGAGCGGCGGCTTCCCAACGCCGCCGCGGCGAGCTACGCGGCCAACCGGCTGCGAGCCCTCGGTATCCTCGTCAGCACGGACGGTCCCGACCACAACGTGCTCAAGATCAAGCCACCTCTCTGCTTCGGCCCCGACGACGCCGATCTGCTCGTGACCGCGCTCGACCGGGTCCTGGGCGAGGATGCGGTGACGGCTGGACGACCGAAGCGCTGAACCCTAGGTTCGCCACCTCTCTCCCGAGGCCGGTTTCGTGCATCGACGCGATCTCGTGGCACTCCTCGGAGTCGGAACCACCGCCTCCCTGCTCTCCCCGCTCTCCGCCACCGAGCGGCTCGAGCTAGGCCGGCTGGTGCACGCCCGAGCCGGTCAGACCCCGGTAGTCTTCACCCCGGCCGAGCGGGATCTGGTAACCCGAGTGGCGGATCTGGTCCTGCCCCGCACCGACACACCCGGCGCACTCGACGTCGAGGTTCCCCGCTTCATCGAGGCCATGTTGGCGGGCTGGTATTCCCCCGAGGAACGCGCCGATTTCCGTCAGGGCCTGGCCGCGATCGACCGGCTGGCCGGCGCGGGCGGGTTCGGGACCCGGAGCGAGGGGGACCAGGTGGCGCTGCTGCGGACGCTCGACGGGCAACCGTCCCCCAAGGGGTCGGCAACCGGAACGTTCCGGACCCTCAAGTCGCTCACGGTCCACGGATACTTCACCTCCGAGTTGGTGCAGACACGGGTACTGACGCATCCGGTCATCCCGGGGCGGTTCGACGGCTGCGTTCCCGTGGCTGGTCGTTAGGCGGTGCGATTTCCGCGCAGGGCCCAGAACCAGCGGTTCGACGCCATCGTCGTCGGGTCGGGCATCACCGGCGGGTGGGCGGCCAAGGAGCTGACCGAGCGTGGGCTCCGGACCCTGGTCCTCGAAGCTGGCCGGCCAATCGATCCGGCCCGCGACTACGTCGAGCACGTCCAGGCGTGGGAACTCCCGTTCCGCGGCTGGGGCAACCGTACCGCCCTCGACCGCGACCAGCCGATCCAGAAGACTTGTTACGCCTGCGACGAACTCGGTTCGAAGTTCTTCGTCAACGATCGCGACAATCCGTACGTCGCCGACGACGACAAGCCATTCCGCTGGATCCGGGGCCGCCAGGTCGGCGGGCGATCGATTGCCTGGGGACGGCAGGTCTACCGGTGGAGCGACCTCGATTTCGAGGCCAACGCGCGCGAGGGTATCGGAGTCGACTGGCCGATCCGCTATCGCGACCTGGCGCCGTGGTACTCGCACGTGGAACGGTTCATCGGGGTCTCCGGCTTGGCGGAGGGTCTCGATCAGCTTCCCGACGGCGAATTCCTGCCCCCCATGGAGTTCCGCTGCGCGGAGGTCAAGGTCCGGGAAGCGGCGGCCCGGGCATGGGGGCGGGAGCGAGTCCTCACGATCGGTCGATGCGCCGTCCTGACCCGGAACCATGAGGGCCGCGCCGCCTGTCACTATTGCGGGCCCTGCGAGCGTGGCTGCGTCACCCACTCGTACTTCAGCAGCAACGGCTCGACGCTACCCGCGGCCGCGAGGACCGGCCGGCTGACACTCAGGCCCCACAGCGTCGTTGAAAGCGTCCAGTGGGACCCCGCCACCGGGCGGGCCAGCGGGGTCCGGATCATCGACGCGTTGTCCGGGCGGACCGAGGAGTTTTCCAGTCGGATCGTTTTCCTCTGCGCGTCGGCATTGGAGTCGACCAGGATTCTCCTCAACTCCCGCAGCGACCGGTGGCCCGACGGCATGGCCAACGGGAGCGGGGCGTTGGGCCTTGGGATCATGGATCATTGCTTCGGCGCCGGCGCCCGGGGAGTCATGCCCGGGATGGAGGACCAGACCTCGTTCGGGAGCCGGCCCAACGGCGTCTACGTGCCCCGGTTCCGCAACGTGACGACCCGACACCCCGATTTCGTCCGCGGATACGGGTTCCAGGGCGGCGCGGGTCGGGGAGGCTGGGGCCGGGAAGGCACCGGATTCGGCGCCGAGTACAAACGCTCCCTGCTGCGGGAGCAGGGACCGTGGACCATGGGACTCGGCGGCTGGGGCGAAATGCTCCCGCGGGACGATAACCGAGTCTGGCTCGATCCAGTCTCGAAGGACCGGTGGGGCATTCCGGCCCTCCGGATCCAATGCACCTTCGGCCCGAACGAACTGGCCATCCTCGAGGACGTGCAAACCACCGCCGCCGAGATGTTGGAGGCGGCCGGCGCGCGTGACATCACGACCTACGACAGCCACCTCCCCCCAGGACTCTGCATTCACGAGATGGGCGGGGCGCGAATGGGCCGGGATCCCCGAACGTCGGTGCTGAACGGATGGAATCAGGCCCACGAAGTGCCGAACCTGTTCGTGACCGACGGCGCCTGCATGCCCTCCTCGGCCAACCAGAACCCGTCGATCACCTACATGGCCCTGACCGCGCGCGCCGCGGCCCGGGCGGTGGAGTTGATCAACCGAGGGGAGTTGTAGCGGATGCCTTCACGACGCGACGCGGTTGCCACCGTGGCCGGGATGCTCCCCCTCGTCGGCGCGAGTACCGAGGCGGCATTCCGCCGGCTCGCGACCCCGTTGCCGGGGCGGCTCAAGCAGTCCGCCTGTCAGTGGTGCTATGCGAGCATGCCGCTCGACGAGCTCTGCCGGAACGCCCGCGCCATCGGGCTCCAGTCCGTCGAGCTGCTCGGCGAGAAAGACTGGGCCACGGTCAAGCGCCACGGCCTGACCTGTGCCATGGCCAACGGACCAACCACCATCTCGATCGGCCTCAATCGGCCGAGCGAACACGATCGATTCGTCCGGGAATCGGAACGACTGATTCCGCTGATTGCCGAGATGGGCTTCCCCAACATGATCGTGTTCTCCGGCAATCGAAGCGGGATGTCGGACGGCGAGGGTCTCGAACACTGCGCGACAGGACTGGCCCGCATCACCCCGATCGCCGAACGGCACGGGGTAACGATCTGCATGGAGCTGCTCAACAGCAAGGTCGATCACCGGGACTATCAGTGCGACCGGACGGCCTGGGGCGTCGAGTTGGCCAAGCGGGTGGGGTCGCCGCGGTTTAAGCTGCTCTACGACATCTACCACATGCAGATCATGGAGGGCGACGTGATCCGGACCATCCGCGATCAGGCGCCGTTCATCGGCCACTTCCACACCGGCGGCGTCCCGGGCCGGGCCGAAATCGACGAGACCCAGGAACTCAACTACCGGCGGATCATGGAAGCGATTGCCGAACTGGGCTATGACGGGTTCGTGGGCCAGGAGTTCATCCCGAAGCGGGATCCCATGACCTCACTCCGACAGGGTTTTGCGATTTGCGACGTCTGAGGTTGGCGGTCATCCTGAGGGTGGCGCGGAGGGGAGCGTCGTCGAACGGAGCGCCGCCAGAATCCGACGGCGGAGCGCCAGATCGGTCGAGTCGGCTTCCGACGACTTGATCGCGGCCAGCAGCCGCCGCTCCGCCTCGTGGGCATCGGCGCAGCGGCCGCAACGCTTGAGGTGCGCCTCGAACTCCGCCGCCTGCTCGACCGTCAGCACCCCGTCGAGATATCCGAACAGTCGCTTGCAGGCTTCCCGGCAGTCGTCTCCTGATCCGCAATCGCTCATCCCAGTCCTCCCGTCAATCCGACGTCCTCGGCCCTGACGATCAGGGCCTGCTGCAGCTGGCGCCGCGCCCGGTACAGCCTCGACCGGATCGTGCCGACCGGCACCCCGGCCTGCGCCGCCGCCTCCTCGTAGCTCAGCCCCTCCACGTCTACCATCAGAACGACTTCCCGATACGCATCCGGCAGTCGGGCGATTTCCGCGTCGATCCCCGCCGCGAGGTCGACCCGCTCCAGCGCCTCGAGAGCGGCGGAGGCCCTCCCTGAATCGGTAGCCGCCGCCAGCGATTCGAGTTCCGCGTCCTCGGTGGCCACCAGCCGTTCCCGCCGCGGACGCCCCCGGAAATGCGCGTTCCGGGCAATGGCAAAGAGCCAGCGCCGGACGTCACTCCCGGGCCGGAAGGTGTGCCAGCCGCGAAACGCGTTGAGAAACGTGGTCTGGGTCAGATCGTCGGCGTCCGGGGCGGATCCGGTCAGGCGGTAGGCGTACCGGCGGACGTCCGCGAGCCACGGCAACGTTGCCTGCTCGAAATCGGCGGGCGGCGGAACGACCGGGGGTGTCAGGTCCACGGACTCGGTCATCAGGCCGTCGCCACGACCGGGGCGGCGGTCCGGAGCAGCCGATCGATGTCCGCGATCCCGTTGTGGATGTGCGGCGAGATCCGAAGACCTGGCCCCCGGCGGGCCACGATGACGCCGGCCGCCACCAGCGAGGCCGTCAGGCGATCGTCGGCGTCCGCGTTTCCGGTCGTGATGCTGACGATCGTGGAACGATGCGCGGGGCTCCGATCGGAACCGAGCCGGAGGCCGGTTTCGGGAAGGCCGGCCACGAGATGATCGAGGAGGCCCGTGACGTGCTCGAAGATCCGGTCAGGCGTGACCTCGAGGAGCAGATCGACCGATCGTTCCAGCGCGATCAAGACCGGGTCGGGCGCGCCACCCACCTGGTAGCGCGAGGCATCGACCGCGAAGTCGACCCGCGGTTCGGTGTTGACCGACGTCCGCATCCCGACCCAGCCGAACCGATCGGGCGGGACCTGCTCGAGCACCCGGGGACTCACGACCATCACGGCCGCACCCGCCACGCCGAGGAGCCATTTGTAGGTGCCAGCCACGAGCACGTCGATCCCGGCGGCCGCCGGCGCCACCGGCGTGGCGCCGAGGCTCTGGATCGCGTCGACGATGGAAAGGACACCGGCATCGCGACAGGTCCGACCAAGCCGGCCCAGGTCGATCCGATGACCGGTCTGCCAGTGCACGTGACTGATCGCCACGGCGCGGGTGCGTTGGTCGATCCGGCCCAGCACCCGATCGAGGTCGACGTGTCCGTCGACGGGCACCCGCCGCACCTCGACCCCCAACCGTTCGAGGCCGAGGCAGGCGTAGACTACGCCGGGGAAGTCGTTGGCGGGAACGACCACGTTCTCGCCGGGGCGCCAGGGGATCCCGTTCAGGATGCCGGCGATACCATCCGTGGTGGTCGGGACGAAGCCGATGGCCGCCGGCTCGACGGCCAGGAGCGCCGCCAGCTTGGCTTTGAGGGGGGTGGTGTCGTAGTCTTGTTGCCCCGCCTGATAGAGGGGCACCAGTCGCTGACGGTCGTCCAGATAGCGGCGGAGCGCCGCCGCCGACCGCGCCGGCAGCGGCGACGATGCCGCATGGTTGAGATAGACCGCGTCCCTCACCAGCGGGAATTCGCGCTCGATGCCGTCGAACACCAGGACGCCTCGAATCGAAAGAACGTGACTCAAGTCTACTCGGGACGTGCGTACTCGCGTTAGGGCATTCCTCGCGACCTTCGGGTTCTGGCTCGGCTACTTCTGGATGGCCCGAGTCCTGTTCCTGCTGTACCATCGGGCCGAGGCCACCGCGCTGCCGGCGGGCGAACTGGCCCTGACGTTCGTGAAGGGCTTTCGGCTCGACGCCTCGGGGGCGGCCTACCTGACGGCGCTGCCGGCCGCGCTGCTCGTGCTCTCCGCCTTCCGGCCGCTGCTCCGGACGCTGCCGGCCCTGTTGTGGACGTGGATCGGGATTACCGTCACCGGATGCACCCTCCTGATCGGGGCCGACCTCGAGCTGTTCCGACACTGGGATCGGCGGATCGACGGGATGGTCATCGAGTATCTGAAAACCCCCGTCGAGGCGCTAGCGTCGACCGGCGGGACCCCCCGGGCCACGTTGGTGGTGGTGACGGTCCTCTTCGGCGCGGCGGCGGTGGCCGCCTTCCGCCGGTGGGTGGCCCCCGCCTGGACCAGGCTCGAGCCAATTCACCCCGCCTGGAGCGTCCCGGCGCTCCTGTTCATCGGACTCTTGGTCATCCCGGCCCGGGGCGGCGTGCAGACCGTGTCGGTTACCCAGAGCAGCGCGTACTTCTCGCGCCACCAGTTCGCGAACTTCGCATCGCTCAACGCGGCGTGGGGCTTTTTCGACTCGCTCACCAGGGGCACCGGACGGGTCAACCCGTACGTAGTCATGCCGCCCGACTCGGCCCGCGCCGAGGTCGAGCGGGCGGCAGCACCCGTGGGCCCGCCCCCGCTTCCTGCCTGGCCCGGCATCCGACCCAACATCCTCGTCATCCTCTGGGAAAGCGGGTCGGCGGACGCCTTTTCGGCGTTGGGTGGCGAGCCCGGCATCACCCCGCGGTTCGACGCGCTGGCCCGGGAGGGGATCCTCTTCCGGCGCTTCTACGCCGGCGGCGACCGGACCGACAAGGGACTGATCGCCACGCTGAGCGGGTTTCCCACCATCCCCACCGGCTCGATCGTCAAGACGCCCGCCAAGGCACGGTCACTACCGAAGCTGTCGACCGATCTGGCGCGGGCGGGATACCGAACCTCGTTCTACTACGGGGGAGAGCTGGAGTTCGCCTCGATCCAGGCGTACCTGATCGAGGCCGGCTTCGATCGAATCGTCGGCAAGGACGAATTCCCCCGAGCGACCTGGAACTCGAAGTGGGGCGCCCATGACGGCGTGGTGGCCGATCGGCTCCTGGCCGATCTCGACGAGACCGCCGCGCCGTTCTTCTCCGTCTGGCTTACGCTGTCGAGCCACGAACCGTTCGAAACGCCCGGCCCAACCCGGATCACCGGATCGGATTGGCGAAGCCAGTATCTCAACTCGATGGCGTACACAGACGGGGTCATCGGCGATCTGATCGATCGGGCTCGGACCAGGAAGTGGTGGCAACGCACCCTGGTGGTGATCGTGGCCGATCACGGCCGCCGGGTGGCCGCGCTCGACGCCGATGCCCCGCCCCGGGGTTCAGCCCGGTTGTTCCACATCCCGATGCTGTGGCTCGGCGGGGCCGTCCCGGCGCGCGACAGCGTGGTCGACGCCATCGGCTCCCAGGTTGACCTGGCGCCCACGCTCCTCGAGATGTTGGGCATCGCGCCCACTCAGCCCTACCCGTGGGGTCGGTCGCTCCTCCGGCCGAAAACCCGGCCCTTCGCGTACTACGGGTTCGCGGTTGGCTACGGCCTGATCACCAGCTCCGGAGCCCTGGTGTACGATGGACGCGCCGGCCGGATCACCAGTAGAACCGGCCAGGTCGACCCCGCGGCCGATCGGCTGGGTCGGGCGCTGCTCCAAGCCACCTACCAGGACTACCTCGACCGCTGAGGCGCCTGGTCGCGGACCCGGCGGACCTGGCCTAGATTTCCCGAACCCCCGACTGGAGCCTCCTGTGGCCCCCACCAGCACCGTCTCGAACAACCCCGTCCTCCGCCGAATCGGAACCGCCGCGCCGACCGCGGCCACCGTGCCGATGACCGTGGCCGGGACCGTGGCCAAGACGGCAGGACTGCTTGGCCTCGTGGTGCTTACCGCCGGCGCCAGCTGGTGGTCACTTGGCAGCGGTCGGTTCCCGCCCGGCCTCCTCCTGCCGGTCATGCTCGGTTCGGTAGTGGTCGGGCTGGCCCTGGCCATCTGGATCTCGTTCCGCCCGCTGGTGGCGCGGTGGGCCGGCCCACTCTACGCCATTTGCCAGGGCCTGATGCTCGGCCTCGTGTCAGCCGCCGTCAACGCCGAGTACAAGGGACTCCCGCTGATGGCCGTCGGGCTGACCGCGGGAACGTTCTGGGCCATGCTTGGCGCCTATCGGAGCGGGCTCATCAAGGTCACCGACCGGTTCCGCGCCATCGTCGTCGGACTGACGGGCGGCATCGCGATCTTCTACCTCATCGCGATCGGCGTCCAGGTCTTCGGGGGCTTCACGATTCCATTCCTGGTCGAAAGCGGACCGCTCGCGATCGGCTTCAGCCTCTTCGTGACGGGCCTGGCCGCGTTCAACCTGCTGCTGGATTTCCGGTCGATCGAGGAGGGAGTGGCCGCCGGAGCCCCGGCCGATTACGAATGGGCGTTCGCCACCGGTGTGGTGATCACGCTCGTGTGGCTCTATCTCGAGATTCTCCGGCTGCTCCGCAAGCTGCGGCGATAGCCGGTTCCGGGGCTAACTGGCCAGACCGGTCAGCGCGAAATCCGGGATCCACCGCTCCACGGCCACGCGCAGGCCGTCCGGCCGGATCGGTTTGGCCAGATAGTCGTTCATGCCGGCGTCGAGGCATCGCTCCCGATCGCCCGCCATGGCGTTGGCGGTGACGGCCACGATCGGGACCGAACCGCGGTGTCCCCCTAACGTTCGAATGGCGCGGGTCGCTTCGAAGCCGTCCATCTCCGGCATCATGCAATCCATGAACACCAGTCGAAACGGCACGGTGCGGACCAGTTCGACCGCTTGCCGACCGTCCACCGCCGTGGTGACGTGGCAGCCGAGCCGTTCGAGGATCCGGGCGGCCACCTTGAGGTTGATTGGGTTGTCGTCGACCACCAGGACCAGAGGACCCTCCCGCGCGTCAGCCGTACCCCGATTCGTTGGTCGATCGGCCGGGACGAGCGGCGCCGCCTCGGGCCGGGCACTGCCGCCGCGAAGGACCGCGTCCAGCTGGGCGAGCCGGACCGGCTTCCGGAGCATGCCGACGAATCGCCGGCGGATCCGCTCGTCCATGGCCGCCGCGATCTTCCCGGTCGTCAGCACCAGACGGGTCGGAATTCCCTCCTCCGCCGCGGTCACTGCCAACGCCTCGCCGTCGAGCACCGGCATTTCGAGGTCGACCAGCGCCACGTCGAACGGTCGGCCGTTCGAGCCGCCCCGACGCAGCACCTCGAGGCCTTGGCCGCCGTCGGAGGCGGTGGTGACGATCGCGCCGACCGACCGACTCATCTCCGCCAGAACCGCGGCGCTGATCGGATCGTCCTCGATGATCAGCACCTCGAGCGGCGCGGGCAGGGCGATCACCGACGACGGGGTCGCCCCGAGCCGGACCAGCGGCAGCCGGATCAGGAATCGGCTACCCGACCCCGGTGTGCTCGACACCTCGATGTCGCCCTTCATCATCTGACACAGGTGGCGACAGATAGCGAGGCCGAGCCCGGTGCCCCCGAATCGGCGGGTCGTCGACCCATCGCCTTGGGTGAACTTCTCGAACAACCGGCCCAACGTCTCGGCCGACATCCCGAGGCCGGTATCCTCGACCTCGAGGCAAATCCACTCCGGACCGGCCGGATCCCGGTCCACCGAAAGCACCACCCGGCCGCGTTCGGTGAACTTGAGGGCGTTGCCCACGACGTTCATCAAGATCTGACGGACCCGGCCGGCGTCACCCACCATTTCATCGGGCCGATCGGACGGGAAGCGTACCACCAGTTCGAGCCCCTTCTGCTCAACCCGGGGAGCGAACAGATCGGTCACTTCCTCGATCACGGCCCGAAGGCTGAACCGGGCTCGCTCGATCGTGAGCTTGCCCGCTTCGATCTTCGAGATGTCGAGAATGTCGTTGATGATGGTGAGGAGGCTCCGGGCCGACGACCGGATCGTCGCGGCAAAGTCCCGCTGCTCGTCGGACAGGTCGGTACCGAGTAACAGCTCGGTCATCCCGATGACGCCGTTCATCGGGGTCCGGATCTCGTGGCTCATGCTGGCCAGAAAGTCGGATTTGACGCGGGCCGACTCCACCGCGGCCAGGCGGGAGTGCACCAGATCGTCGATGACGTCGGTGACGACCACCAGGCCGCGGACCTCGCCATCGGCGTTCCGCCACGGATTGACCGACCATCGGATATAGGTCCGCTTGCCGGCCGCGTCGACGATGAAGTCCTCGGGATCGGATTGTCCTTCACCGGCCAGCGCTCGGGAAAAGATCTCGTGCCACCGGGCGGGGAGGCGCGGGAACACCTCGTAGTGCGAGAGGCCCCGAAGATCCCGATCGCCGATCCCGTAGTCATCAAGCCACTTTCGGGAGTGCGCCAGGTACCGCATCTCGGAGTCGAACAACGCGACCGCGATCGGCGCGGTGGTGATCGTCTCGAGAACCATGAACCGATCGCGCTCCAACCCGGCTTGAGCCCTTTCGAGCCGGGCCCGCGATTCGAGCAACGCCTTCCGCGAACCTCGCAACGCGAACTGATCCATCACCAGCCGCGCCAGGCGGCGGAGCCCCTCCAGCTGCGGCGCCGAGAACTCCCGGGGCACCCTGTCCATCACGCAGAGCGCGCCGATGGCCCAGCCATCCGAAGTGACGAGCGGAATGCCGGCATAGCTCCGGATCCCCCGGGGGCCGAGGACGAGCGGGTTGTCGTGGAACCTGAGGTCACGCTCGACGTCGGGTACCACCATGGGATCAGCCCCCAAGATGGTATGGCCGCAGAACGACACATCCCGCGAGGTTTCGCAGACTTCGATCCCCACCCGGGCCAGAAACCACTGTCGGTCCCGCTCCACCACGCTCACCGTCGCCATCGACGCCCCCGTCAGGTGCGCCGCCAACTGGACCAAGTCGTCGAACGCCGCCTCGGCCCCGGCGTCGACGGCGCTGAGCGAAGCCAGGGCGGCAAGCCGCTCGGCGTCATCGGTTGGAATGCGGGGCGTGATCATACGCTGAACCGGAACCTCCTCACTCCAGAGCATCGGCACGATGACGGGAGACTGGAGTCAGCAATCCCTGACCGGCCCAAACGGGCCCCACCGATGGTTCCCCGAAGCTCCCGCCCCCGATTTCGGGTTACTCGACCCGGGTGGCCGGCAACGCGGGCCTGGTTCTGAAGAACCGGGCCTCGGAGCGAGCCGGGAAATGGGCCCGGTAAGAACCCTCCCACGCCGAGGCGAAGGCCTCGACCATCGAAGTGTGAACGATGGCCCAGACGCTGCCCCCAAAGCCGGCGCCGAAGGCCGACGCCGCGAGGGCCCCTAACGTCAGGGCCGAATGGACCAGCGAAGTGGTCTCCGGCACCTGATTGCGGAGGCCAGTGTCGGCGCCAGCCTGGGAGGCGGCCACCAGCGGGCCGACCACGCCAATGTCGCCCCGGCTCAGCGCGGCGACCACGCCGGGAATGATCGTCCGACACTCGGCCACCAGCTGGACCAGCCGGGCTTCGAGTCGATTGGCCCGCTCGAGATCGAGATCCGCCCTGATCCGTTGCCGCGCCGCGGCCAGAGCCGGGCCCGCGTCAGCCGGGTCGATGATGGCCCGCCCTAGCGTCATCCCGGGGTCCCCCGGCCCGACGACGACATCGCGCAGCTCGGCCGTCTCGAGGGCCAACCGGTTGTAGTGTTCGAGCGCGGGGCCCGTTTTTTCGGCCCGGACGCCGCTCGATCCGATCACGAACTCGAACTGGTCCGGCCACGCCACGGCCCGTTCGAACTGGACCGGGTCGAACCGGAACTGGGAGAGGGCATCGGGCCGGGAGCAGAGGATGGCGGTCTGGTCCTGACTGCCGCCCATCGTGCCGACCCCGGCCGCCGCGCCGAACCCCCGGAACGGCCGCCCGTTCTCGATCGCGCCGAGGTACCCCGCCAGGTTCTCGAGCGCGGCGAACTCCCGCTGGAACGCGGGGCCAACCCCGAGCGCATTGCGCTCGATCAGCGCGCGTGCCGTCGCCACCACCAGCGCGCTCGAACTGCTGACCCCCGCCGCAATTGGGAGGTCGCTCGCGAAGACGAGGTCCACCCCGCGGAGGTCGCCGCCGAAATCCCGGCCGAGCCGGCTGGCCACCGTCATCGGGTAGTTGATCCATTCCCCCCTCGGCGGTTCCAGATCGGGGTGGATCGGAAACTCGCGACGCTCGCCGAGAACCGCGTCGGTCACGGCGATCTGCCGGTCGTTGCGCGGAGCCATCGCCACGGCAAATCCCTGCTCGGTGGCGCACACCAGACTCCGCCCGCCGGCGTAGTCGGTGTGTTTGCCGAGGACCTCGATCCGGCCGGGCACGTGGTCGAATTGCCAGGCCCGGCCGGACGACTCGCCCCGCGCCGCCGCCACCCGCTCGAAGACAACCGCCCGGCGGACCGCTTCGTCCGGCCGGAACCCGATCTGCCGGAGGCGTTCGACGAACGTCACAGCCGGACCGCCACCCCGGCCAAACGCTCGGCAACCGACGCGATGTCGGCTCGACTCGAGAGGTCGAGGACCCCGCCCGAATACGGGATGACGGAGAACGAAACGCCGCCCCGCTCGATGGCCCAGCGAACTGCATCCTGAAGCTCGAGTTCGCCGCGGACCGAGGGCGCGATGGCGCGGGCGGCGGCAAAGATGGCCGGCGAGAACCGCCAACTGTTCATCGATACCAGGGCGGCTGGGTCATCGGCGATCGGCGGTTCCGGCTTCTCGACGATCCGCGCCAGGCGTCCGGCCGAGTCGGACCAGATCAGCGCAAAGCGGGCAATCCGCGCCGGGTCGATGTTGCCATCCCGCACCAGCGCGTCGCGCCGATATCCGATGACCGCGGGTCCAGCCGCCCCGATCAACTGGGCCAGCGCCGGTACCGGATAGAGGTTGTCGGCGTTGACGACCAGAAAGGGCCGCCCGCCGACGAACCGCTCGGCGGCCAGCACCGCATCGGCGGTGCCGCGCGGCTCCGGCTGGATCGCGAACTGGAGGGAGAAGCGGGACGGGCGTAACTCGTGCTCGTAACGACGACGGATCACGTCGTGCTCGGGGCCAATGACGACGCAGACGTCGACGACGCCGGCATCGGCCAGGGACTGGAGCACGAAGTCGAGGAACGGCCGGCCCACCGGAATGAGTGCCTTGATGCCCCGATCGGCCACCAGGGCCTGATCCTCCCGGAGCGCGACGTCCGCCGCGGGGCGGCGCATCCGGGTCCCGAGCCCCCGTGCCAGCACGACGGCGGCCGGGCGAGTCACGGCGTTGGCGCCGCCCACATCTTCGGCAACAGCCGGATCAGGAGGCCGCCGCTGACCACGAACACCACGGCCCACAACGCCGCCGGCCCATGGTTGCCGTACAGCAGGCTCCCGGCCCCGAAGAGCGCGCTGTAGACGAAGAGGCAACCCAGCACCCAGGCCAGGAACGCTTGCGGTAAGCTGTCTCCCTGGGGCCCGAGACCGGTCCGGGCCCGGATCGGCCCCCAGCCCGGCCCCGCCGGACGGGCCAGGCGATAGAACCGGTCGAGGACGGCCGGATCAGTCGGCGCGGTGAGGAAGGTGACGGCGATCCAGACCACCGTGGTGGTCGCCACCGTGATCAGGAGCGAGACGTGCGACGGGACCGGATGGCCGGCGCGCGCGGCCACGAAGAACCCGACCGACACGACGAAGGAACTCACCATCGCCGCGATTTCGCTCCAGGCATTGATCCGCCACCAGAACCAGCGGAGCAGATAGATGAGCCCGGTCCCGGCGCCGATCGACATCATCAGGTCGAAGCTGGCCCGGGCCGAGTCGAGGACCAGCGTGATGAGGGCAGCAAACGCCATCAGCAGCGCCGTGGTGAGCCGGCTGACCATCACGTAGTGCCGCTCATCCCGACCCTGGCTCAAGAACCGGCGGTAGAAGTCATGAACCAGGTAGGAGGACCCCCAGTTGAGCTGGGTCGACATCGTCGAGACATACGCGGCCAACATCCCGGCCACCATCACGCCGAGAAATCCCGCCGGCAGGAACCGGAGCATGGCCGGATACGCCATGTCGTGGCCGATCAACTTCGGGTCGACGTAGGGAAAGGTCCGGGCGATGTCATCGAGCGTCGGATACACCAGCATCGATGCCAGGGCCACGATGATCCACGGCCACGACCGGAGCGCGTAGTGGGCGACATTGAAGAGGAGAGTACCCGTCAACGCGTCGCGCTCGCTCCGGGCCGCCAGGATCCGCTGCGCGATGTAGCTCCCGCCGCCCGGCTCCGACCCCGGATACCAGACCGACCACCACTGGACCGTGAGCGGCACGATCAGGACCGATACCGTCAGGCCCCAGTCGCCGAAATCAGGGAGAAACGCCAGCGTCTTCGGATCGAGGCGGGTGACGAGCCCCGACAGCCCGCCCACCTCGGGCTGCTGAAGCGCAAAGTACGCCGCGGCCACCGCTCCGGTCATCGCGATGCCGAACTGGATGAAGTCGGTCACCATCACGCCCCAGAGTCCCGACGTGGCGGCAAA